>JAZUOE010000082.1:0-11220 GCA_045604505.1 Ruminiclostridium sp.
ACGAAAAAATTTATAAAATAATGCTCATTGTAATGTACAGCGCCTCAGCTGCATTTTTGGTAAAAAATATTATCGGATTTAGCATATCAGGTATTATTGCAATCGGTTTATGCCTTGCAATCACCACTATTCTGCTGCATACAATGAAAAAGAATAATGTAGACGCTTTAAAAAAGGAATTTACACTTTCGCTTTGCCTTATTGGATTGATTTTTGCTATATCATTGTTCAGCGGTGAGTCATACAGCGACGATTTTCCTCTGTTTCTTGCAGCAATCGGTCTGAGCGGTATGTATATGGAACCTAAATTCACAAAAATTCAAATTTTCGTATCTTCCGGCGCACTTATTCTGATGTATTTTATTCACCCGGAAAAAGCCGGTCCCCTCTCTCAATACATACTTTGCTTTGTGATTTTTGTTCTTGCAGGTTGGCTCTTCTTCATGGCAATAACTCGCGGTCGAGCATTTATTGATATGACATTTGAAAAAGAGGCTGAAACACGTGCAGTTCTTGAATCCATGAAAAAAATGGGTGAAGATATTCAGGAGGATTTTGAAATTTCTTCAAAGCAGATTGCTAATAAAACTTCCGAACTGGAAGTTGGTTCTGCCTCAATTATCAAGGAAACAGAAAATGTTGAGATTGGCTGCAGTGACGTTCATCAGAAAATCAATGATACTGAGGCACATATCGCACTTCTGAACTCTGAGGTAAAAGCCTTTGAAACAGCTTTATCCGAAAATGAAACAAATATTGACGCGATGAAAATGCAGCTCAAGGAAGTTATTGAAATTATTAATCAAACAGAGGCTGTATTTAAAGAAATGAAACAAAAAATAAATGGTGTTGCCAATATAGCGGGTGAACTTAGCGCAATTTCACTCCGTACAACACTTCTTTCTCTCAACGCATCTGTTGAGGCATCTCATGCAGGTGATGCCGGTATAGGATTTGCAGTCGTTGCAACAGAAATGAAGATATTATCTGAAAGCAGTGATATGTTTGCTGAGCAAGTTGCAGAGGCAGTAAAAGACTTATTACTTGAGGTTGATAAAACAAACAAGCATTTCAATGGAACTATTTCCGCAATTGATAAATCAGAAGAGATGATGAATGAATTACAAAATAGTTTCACATCACTTACAAAGCAGTTTGATAACCTCTACGAAAACATTGAAGTTCAGAATCAGAATATCAGCAGCGTTGATGATATTTTCAGTAAGCTTAAGGGCAAAATCGCATATATGAGAAATTATTCTGAAGAAAACCACGAATCTGTTCAAGAAATCGTAAAAGCAATGGACGCATATCGTGAAAATATGGGACAGATTATCAGTAGTTCAAGAGTTTAATAAAAATTTAAGCCGTATCCATTTGGATACGGCTTTGTTTTTATAATACAAATTCTGCTTGATACTGAATTAAAAGAAGAAAAGCGAAAGCGAGAGAAAAGACAACTGTAGCTCCTACGTAAGAAACACGGAGCTTTTTTGTTTTTATAAGGACAACACTGCAAATTCCTATCCATATACATGTTACAGCCAAAGATGCTACAATCAGACTCAACGGCAGCATAAAAGTATATTTCAGCTTTAGTAAGTCCTTAACGATATACATACCGGCACCTACAACTACAGGAATTGTTGTCAGCGGAAGTACCGCAAAACCCCAATTCTTTCTCTTAGCACGGAAAAAACCGAATATAAGAATTCCCAGTATAAGCGCTACTACTATACATTCACCCAGCATTTTTTCTCCTTTTCATTGACACAATCAGTTCAAAAAGTTTTTAACAATACCCTCTGCTTTTGCATTATCGGAAGTGACTAAATAATAAATATAACTGCCACTTCTTTCAATAATAGCACTATCAAGTTTATACATTTCATCAGGAGTATATGACTCATAAACTGAAATTTGCTTATCTAAACGGGTCTGAACTGCTGCAACTCCCTGTTCAGCAAGTTCTTCTGAAGTGAACTTGAAAACGGCAATTTCATCAGGATATGCACCTGATGCACACATATAATAAGATGCAGATTCAAGTGCAGCAGTATCAAGGTCTGTGAAATAAACAGACAAATCATCAATTCCTTTTTCGATAGCGGAATTAATTGAAACCTCAACAAGAACTGCTGATGTAACTTCTGAAGGAGCAACATCGGAAACTACCTGCACATCAGAGGTTTCATTATTTGTTGTATCGGGTGTGTCATTTGAGCTACAAGATGAAACCCCAACACAAAGCATTGCTAAAATAACAGATAAAAATCTTTTTTTCATATTTATATTCCCTTCTTTTGTTTTTTATTATTCTTCTATAGATTTCTGAATAAAGCTGAGCATTTTCTTATATGCAGTTCCAAGAAAATGTAAGCCGTCTGCCTCTGCATAAGTATCTGAAAAATATCCTGTACTATCCTGTAATTCTGAGCATAAATCAAGATAAATAACACCTATATCATCAGCAAGTTCTTTTAAAAGCTTATTATAACCATTTACCATTGCCATAGTTTCCTGTCCTTCAGCCTCATGCGCCTTTGTAACAGGGGGAATGGAAATAAGATAAATATAGCTTTCAGGGCAAGACTCTCTGAGTGATTCAACAAGTATTCTCATCTGTTCAACCATATAAGTATTACCCATATATGCAAGACCATTTGAACCAAGCATAATGTAAATACGCTTAGGCTGAAGTTCAGCCGCACGTGTTACCGCTGTATAGCCGTCAGTTTCTGTTGAATGAGCAGATTCAGGATTAAGTCCGATTTGTGCATATACTTGGTCACTTGTTAAATAACCGTAATTTAATAAACCTGTTCCTATTGAATCTCCTATGAACAAATCATCTGCATAGAATTCTTCATCATAAACATCAGTTTCAACAGCAATGATTGTATCCTCTGCCCCATCTTCTCCGGTAGTTTCAAAAGAAAGCTCTGTAACGGTTGTTTCTGAAACTGTTGTAACTTCAGTTGTTTCAAAGGCTGCAGTTGTAATCTGCGTAGTTGTGGTAGTAGCTGCAGCTTGTGAGCCCTGACCAAGATTTGAAACATCTGTTTGTTCTAACTTACCACTCATATATAAATAAATCAACACACATAATGTTATTATAACACCAACAATAAGTACATTAAGTATAACGATTGCAACGGATAAACCGTCAATTTTCTTCTTTGCCATTTTTATGTTCCTTTCGATTTGCATCAATAGACATTATCTTTTTGTATTATACTATATTTTACGATTATTATCAAGTGTTTCTTAACAGAAATATTAATTATTATAAATCTTTTTTACAATTTTTACAATCATACATTAAAATTTTACAGCCCAATACTTGTAAAATTGCTACTATTATAGTATAATAAGTAAAAAAGTAAGGAGTGATAGCTATGAAATACATGTTTAGAACTAAAATTATAAATATCCTTCTTGAAACTAAAAAAGAAGGTATTACCGAAGGCAAAATTTTACAGCTTTTAGGAACCTCAAAAAAAGATAGAAAGCGCGTTTTAGGCGTATTAGAGGCAATTATCAGAGATGGCATTGCTTATCGCTCTAAGGGAGCAATCCGCCTTAAGGGTGCAAAATATTATTTTGAGGGTACAGTTGTTCGTGTTGCAAAATCTCACGGCTTTATCAGAAACGAAAAGACAGAAGAAGACGCATTTGTGCGAGGCAGAGATTTAATGGGTGCTGTTCCGGGTGATAAGGTACTTGCTCGTATAACAGAATTTAAGGACGAAACACATAATTCCGATACCGCTGAGGTAATTCTCATACGTGAAGAAACAGATTCTATTCTCACCGGTACTATTGTAGATGTAAACGGAAAATTAAAACTTCGTCCCGATAGCTTTGCGGCAGAACCGCTAACCATAATGAGATGGAACGGAAATCAGATAAAAGATGGTGATAAGGTTAAATTCACCATTAATACCCGTGCTGAACATCATAGCGATATTACTGTTGACATTAAAGAAGTTTATGGTAATTCAGGTTTTGCAAAGGTGTCTGTTGACGCATATATTGACGAAAAGGCAATTTGTGTTGAATTTCCAAATGATGTTATTGACCAAGCTATTTCAATTGAAAAAGCAGGTATCAAAGCTAAAGAAATAAGCTCACGTGAAGATTTACGTGATATGCCTATCTTTACAATTGACGGTGCAGATACAAAGGATATAGATGACGCAATAAGCATTTCTAAAACTGAAACAGGCTTTAGGCTTGGTGTTCATATTGCAGACGTGTCATATTATGTAAAAAAGGGAACACCTTTAGATATGGAGGCTTACAACAGAGGTACCAGCATATACATTGCAGACCGTGTAATTCCAATGCTGCCAAAACAATTATCTAACGGTATCTGTTCATTAAATCCAAATGTAGACAGACTTGCCTTTTCTTGCCTTATGAACCTTGATAAAAATGGCATTATTACCGATTTTCGCTTTATAAAAAGTGTTATCCGTTCACGTGTTCAAGGTGTATATTCAGAGGTCAACAAGATACTTGATAACACAGCTGACGACAGTATTCTTTCAAAATATGCTGAAGTTAAAGAACAAATTCATCTGATGAATGAGCTGTTTGAAATACTGAAAAACAACCGTATTCAGCGAGGCGCACCCGAAATTGACTCTAAAGAAAGCAAAATAATTTGTGACGAAAACGGAATTTGCTGTGATATTAAGGAACGCACACGAGGTATTTCTGAGGGAATTATTGAAGAATTTATGCTTTGCGCTAATAACTGCGCCGCAAAATTAGCGATGGACAAAATGTTCCCGTTTGTATACCGTGTTCATGAGGCACCTGACCCTGATAAACTTATTAATCTTCAGCAGACCCTTGTTAATCTCGGTGAGGACCCTAAGGGTATTAATGAACGGAGTACAGCCGCTGACCTTGCTGCAGTTTTAAAGCGAACAAAAGACAGCGAACGTGCAGATGTCGTTTCAAATTTAGTTCTTCGCTCAATGATGAAGGCTAAATACAGCGAAGAACCTATCGGTCACTTCGGGCTTGTAATGAAAGAATACGCACATTTCACCTCCCCTATCCGCCGTTATGCTGACTTTTCAATTCACAGAATTCTTTCTGATTACGCAGAAGGATTAGCGATTGAAAAAATAACCAAGAAATATGCAAAATTTGCACGTACTGCCGCAAATCGAGCAAGTAACACTGAGCTTGTTGCTGTAGCGGCTGAACGTGATTGTGAAAAATTCTATATGGCTGAATTTATGCGTAATCATATAGGAGAAGAATTTGACGGTTACATTTCAGGCGTTATTGACAGCGGATTTTTTGTAGAACTGCCTAATACAGTTGAAGGAAAAGTTGATGTATTCTCCCTTCCTGTTGGCGATTATGAAGTGCGTGATGGTATTTCCCTTGTAGAAATTATGTCTAACACTATCTATATGATGGGAGATAAGGTGCGTGTTAAATGCGTAAAGGCAGATGTCAGCGCCGGATTGATTGACTTTATTCTTGTAAGATAAAATAGTAAAAGCCGAACACATACGTTCGGCTTTTTTATATAAATTTTATGCCTCAAACACTTTAGCAACGTCCTTCAATATTCTTGTTATTTCAAGTTGTTGTGGGCAATGTGACTCACACTGACCGCAATTAATACAAGAACTTGCCTTTCCATATTCGGCATATTTTTCATACATTCCTTCTGTGGATTTGCCCTGCTTTTCTTCATTCAAAAGCGCAAAATAATCCGGTATCGGAATATTCATCGGACAACCCTCTACACAGTAGCGACAAGCAGTACATGGAACTTCTACAGTTGATTTTATAATGTCGGAAACTTTAAAAATAATTGCCTCTTCAGACTTGTTGATAGGCTTGAAATCGCCCATGTATCCTGTATTATCAACCAACTGTTTCATATTACTCATGCCGCTGAGAACCATAATAACACCCTCAAGACTAGCTACAAAGCGGATTGCCCATGAAGGTACCGACATATCGGGAGTATGGTCTTTAAACAGCTTTTCAGCACGTGAAGGGATATTTGCAAGAGTGCCGCCTTTTACAGGTTCCATAACAATAATTTCTTTATTATGCTTACGTGCTACTTCATAACACAAGCGGGACTGAACATTATCATCTTCCCAATCAAGATAATTAAGCTGCAGCTGTACAAATTCCGTTTCAGGGTGTTCTGTGAGAATTTTATCAAGAACCTCTGCTTTATCGTGGAAAGAAAAACCTAATTTGCGTATTTTTCCTTCTTTTTTCTTTTGCATAGCAAACTCAAAAGCGCCAAGACGCTGTGCAGTTTCATAAAGATTTGTGCTAAGACAATGAAGAAGGTAATAATCAAAATACTCAACACCACAACGTTCAAGCTGCTCATTAAATATCCGCTCCATATCCTCTTTTTCGTTCAGTGACATTGTCGGCAGCTTATCAGCAACCAAAAAGCTTTCTCTAGGATGACGCTCAACAAGAGCCTTTTTTAATGCAACCTCGCTCTTTCCGTTATGATACATATAAGCAGTATCAAAATAAGTAAATCCCCGCTCTAAAAATGTATCAACCATGTTACACAGTTGCTGCATATCAAAGCTAGTTTGGTCATTTCCGTCCAAAAGCGGTAAACGCATAAATCCGAAACCTAATTTTTTCATACCCGGCACTCCTTTTGTTTTTTGTATTATATCATTTTTCGTATGGGCTGTCAAATTCACTTTCTGCTTTTTTAACCGCATCTTCCAGCGTCATTCCTGCAAAATGATGTGCATTAAGAAATCTTCCTGATTTTTTATCATCGACAAATGCACCTACTACTATGCCAGGAATTGCACTTTCAGGAGCATTCGGAGCGTGAGGTCCCCCTAAATCGGTTCTGCACCAACCCGGGTCAGTAAGATTAATCATTACATCTGTACCCTCAACTTTAGAGCCTAAATCTATTGTAATTTTATCAAGAGCTGCCTTACTTGCAGAATAACCTGCCTGTTCAGGTTCAAGACGTATACCGCTGGTTGTATTCAGCACTCTTCCAAAACCACGTTCAATCATCTTAGGCATAAAATGATAGCATATCATAGCAGGAGCTACAGTATTAATTTTAAAGCTTTCAGTATAATCTTCAACAGGTGTTTTGAAATATTCTGTACGATACGCAATCTGCATACCTGCATTATTAAGAACAATATCCACATCAACACCAAAACTATCAATTTTTTCAAGCATAGCTTTAACACTATCAAGGTCAGAAAGCTCTGCAGCAACATTAAATACCTCTACACCTAATGCCTTGCATTCTTCAGCAACCTTTGCTGTATGAGCAAGATTACGGCTGTGAAGAATAAGATTACAGCCCTGCTCTGCCATGAATTTTGCTGTAAGATAACCAATTCCTCTTGCAGCTCCGGTGATTAATGCCCATCTACCTTTAACGTTTACCATTTTATTACTCCTTTTCCAAAATTATTTATTGCCGTAATAATCGGAAACCACCTTTTCGGCAGGTTTTCCATAAATATCATAACCTTTGTGTGTTTCTGCTTTTAAAACAGGATATTGTTTACCGCACCAATCCCATATTGCAAAACCCTTTACCCATTCACGGTTTGAACAAGCCCTGAACATTTCAGTATACCATTCAGCTTGTCCCTTAAGGTCAACCTCACCTTGTACTGACCAATCATTAGGAACAAGGTTGGATTTTTCCGTTGACATGCAACCGCATTCTGCGAAAAAGAAAGGTTTATTGAACTTTTTTACAATCTTTTCTATTCTGTCAAGCTGATTTTCCCAATCGTTTATGGGATAATATCCGCTTGATGAAATAACATCAACTGCGTCCCACCAACTAACATTATGCTCCTGATATTTATCCGTATTGTAAGAAACTATTCCGCTGTAAACTGCTCTTATGTCAGAAATCAGTTTTCTCCATTCCTGTTCACGACGTTCAGATTGTACCATTTCGCAACCTGCTATGAACATTTCACAGCCCGTTTTTTCAGCAATTTCAGCAAAATGCAACTGAAATTTTGTATATGCCTCAAACCAATTACACCATTTAGGTTCACAAGGTACATCTTCATCAAAGAAATTGATGTGAGCGCGCCAAGTTCCGTTGCGACAATTAACAGTTGGTTTTAATGCAACCTTTAACCCGTTTTTATGAGCGTAGTCAATCACCTTTTCAAGCTCATCATCACTCATTGTTGCCTCTGAAGTAAAGTCTATACATTCCGACTGTGGCGTATCCTGCAATCCGTTAGGAACCAATATTATTAAATTAGCATTTGTTCTTTTTATAAGATTATCAAGACTTTCAAATGTTTCCTTTTTTAAAAAAGAATCCCTGCGAGAAAAGGGAGCAAATGTAATTCCTTTAATAAAATCCATAGCTACCTCCAAAATTTTAATTTAGTATAGCATTTTTTAAAATTATATGATATAATGATTATATGATAAAATTGTAAAAATCTCTTTTGGAGGCTTAATATGTATTACTTGTTCGAAAAAAGCGATTCGCTGAACACTCCTATAGAGTGCTTTGTTTTTAATGCGGCAACTGAAACATTCCCCGTAAGACCTCATTGGCATTATTTTTATGAAATGATATATATGCTTGATGGCTCTGCGGAAATGCACTGCGATGGAAAAACATACATTCTTAATGAGGGTGATATGATAATTTTTCATTCTAAATCTGTGCATTCTATTTTTGCCGCTGAACAAGGTGCGCCTAAATATGCTGTGCTTAAATTTGATATAAATAAATTCTCTGCTGCCTCAGATTATGCGCCTAAACTTAGAAATATTTTCAAACAAGCAGAAAAAAACGGTATGAGCATATATTTTCCGCACGATGTTACACTTGATATGGATTGCGGTAATATTTTCAACAGGTGTATAGATGAAATTACATCACAACAATATGGTTATGACCTTATGCTTAAAACCCAAATTTATAATCTTCTGATGAATATTGTGCGAAAATGGCTGAACGACGGTATGGTAATTGATATAAGGAATTTCTCAAATGAGGAAAGCTTTGATATTGACAGTATAACAGAATATATTGATACTGTAATGAGCGAAAACCCAAAGGTAAGCATAATTGCAGAAAAATGTGGTATGAGTTATTCATGCTTTGCAAAAAAATTTCACGAAATATACGGAATGAGCTGCAAAGAATATATCGAACAAATGCGAATTTTTAAAGCTGAAGAATTTTTACTATTCACTGACTATGACCTTAATTATATCAGGCAGGAAACAGGTTTTTCAGATTGTAGCCACATGATAAAAAGTTTTAAAGCAATAAGAGGCGTTACACCAAAGCAATTCCGCCTTAACAAAAGAAAAGGAAAGAATTAATTCAATATAAAAACAAAACCCTCCGTAAAACGGAGGGTAAATTTGCTTACTTGCCAAGATTGTACTTCTTCTTGAAACGGTCTACACGTCCGCCGGAGTCAACGAGCTTCTGCTTACCTGTGAAGAAGGGGTGGCACTTAGAGCAGATTTCAACCTTAATGTCCTTCTTTGTGGAACGAGTTTCAATAACTTCACCACAAGCACATCTGATAGTTGTTGCTTCATAGTTAGGGTGGATATCCTTTTGCATACTGTCACCGCCTTTATCCTTAAAAATTACGTAAGTGGGGAGCAACCCACAAACTATCATCGGTTTAAAATTATATCATAGTTTCATGTACTTGTCAAGTACTTTTTTCAAAATATTAATTTACACATTAACTTACTATTGACGTTTAAAATAATTTATGGTATACTATTTAAGAATATTTTTTTAGTATATTAATGTAAAGGAATGGTAATAATTATGGCAAGTGAAATTCGCAATATAGACCTTTGGGAAGAAGGAAAACGCAAGATTGACTGGGTAGAAATGAATATGCCCCTTTTAAGAAGTTATAAAGCTGAATTTGAGGCAGAAAAGCCTTTTGCAGGTCTTAAAATTGCCCTTTCAGTTCATCTTGAGGCAAAAACTGCATATCTCTGTAAGACATTAGCTGCAGGTGGCGCTGAAATGTATATCACAGGCAGTAATCCCCTCTCCACACAGGACGATGTTGCAGCAGCACTTGTTCATGACGGTCTTAACGTGTTTGCCTGGTATGACGCTACAGATGAAGAATATCACAGACATATTTCAAAGGTAATTGAAGTTGGCCCCAATATCATTATTGATGACGGCGGCGACCTTGTCAACCTTATTCATAATGAATACCCTCACCTTATTCCTAATGTAATCGGCGGCTGCGAAGAAACAACAACAGGTATTATCCGCCTTATCTCCATGAATAAGGAAGGTAAGCTCAAATTCCCTATGATGCTTGTAAACGACGCAGATTGTAAACACCTTTTCGATAACCGCTACGGAACCGGTCAGTCTGTATGGGACGGCATTAACCGTACAACAAACCTTATTGTTGCCGGAAAGAATGTAGTTGTTGCAGGATACGGCTGGTGCGGTAAGGGTGTTGCTATGAGAGCAAAGGGTCTTGGTGCAAAGGTTATAGTTACAGAAGTTGATTCTATACGCGCTATGGAGGCTGTTATGGACGGCTTTACAGTTATGCCTATGGTTAAGGCTGCAGAAATCGGTGATTTCTTTGTAACAGTTACCGGCTGCCGTGATGTAATTACAGAAGAATCCTTCTACAAGATGCACGACGGAGCAATCTGCTGTAACGCAGGTCACTTTGATGTAGAGGTTGACGTTGCTAAATTAAGAGAAATTGCTGTTGAAACAAAACAGGCTCGTAATAATATCATGGGTTATAAACTCAATAACGGCAATACTATTTATGTTATCGCAGAAGGCAGACTTGTAAACCTCGCTGCCGGTGACGGTCACCCTGCAGAAATTATGGATATGAGCTTTGCTATTCAGGCACAGTCTGCACTTTACCTTGTAAAGAACAGAGATAAGCTCACAGATATGGTTGTAAACGTTCCTAAGGAAGTTGACCGTGCTGTTGCTGAAAGAAAAATCAAGTTCTGGGGATTTGAAATTGACAAGCTGACAGATGTACAGGAAAAATATCTTAGTAGTTGGAACGCAGAATAATTTAAAGGGCAGGACGCTTTCAGCGTTTCTGCCCTTTGACAAGTATATGGAGGGATAAATGATGATTGTAAATGCCACAGAAAAAGATTTTGATTTAATTAAATCTATTACCGTTTCTACAATCAAAACCA
>JAZUOE010000083.1:0-9500 GCA_045604505.1 Ruminiclostridium sp.
TATTATTTTTTTTAAAAAATAGTGTAACATTTTCCGTTTTCATGTGTATATGAATTAAACGGTGTTTTAAATCGGAGGCTGAAATGGACTACGTAAGAATACTAGAAAACGATACTCTTAATATAAATGATGTTTCAGGAAATACAATATTAAGTATTAAAGAAACACTAGCGGAAGGTTGTGTAACCTTTGCTCTTTCAGGGGCTCTTTCAAATGAAATTGCTTATGAATTTGAAGATGAACTGAACGCAGTATTTTCTGTTAGCCAAAACGTAAAGATAGATTTAAGTCGGCTTGATTTTATTGCAAGTTATGGTTTAAACACTTTATTAAAAGCACAAAGACACATTGAAACTTGTCCTGAGGGTTCAATGATTATAATTGGTTTAAATGAAAAAATAGAACAAGTATTTGAAGAAAATGGATTCAGAGAGTTGTTTGATATACGCATATAGTTTACATTATTAAAATCAGGAAAGGATTTCTTATATGGCTAAAAATCTAACACCATATAATGGTAATGAAAAATATATTTTTGCTAGTTATTGTCATCGTGATAGAACCAAAGTGTATCCTGTTCTTGCCCATTTGCAAGAAAAAGGCTGTCATGTATGGTATGACTCAGGGATAAATCCGGGTGAGGATTGGCCCGAAGTAATAGCAGAAAAGTTATTAAAATCTACAGTTTTTATCGCCTTTATTTCTCAGAACTCTCTTATGTCGCATAATTGTAGAAAAGAGATAAATTTCGCAATTTCAAAGCAGAAAAACATATTAATAGTATTTCTTGAGGAAGTTGCTCTCACTCCTGTAATGGAACTACAACTTTCTACTGTTCAAGCAATCAAGGAATATGACGGCTGTGGCGAAAAGCTGTTATCAGCACCCGTTATGAAACAGTGCATGGGTGATCCTGATATTGAGAAAGTAATTTATGAAACTGAGGATAAAAGGGAAAGCGTGGAAACTGTATATGTTCCCGCAAAGATAAAGGGTTGGCTCATCTCTATTCGCACAGGGGAGAGATTTGAACTAAAAGACGCTGTTACTTATGTTGGCAGGTCTAGTAAGATGTGCAGTATTTATATGCCGGATAACCCCTATTTAGGTAGACAACACGCAATAATAACCTATAAAAACAACTCATTTTATATAGCCGATGCAAACTCTAAAAACCATACTTATGTTAATGACGTGGCTTTAAATGAAGGTGAACAAAAAGCTCTTGTCGGTGGTGATAAAATTTGTCTTGGAAATGAAGAATTTGAGTTTATTTTGGAAAATAGTTAATAATTTGCATTTAAGGAGGTTGTCCCATTGGATATAAGTTTATCTTATTATACATCAACAGGCGGACGTTCGGGTAACGAGGACGCTGTGTCCATTACAGAAACCGAAAACGGTATTCTTGCCGTAGTAGCTGACGGTCTTGGCGGACAGGGAAATGGAGAAATTGCCTCTGATATAGCAGTGAAAAGCATACAATATGAAATTTCCCGATGCAGTGTTTCGGTAAACAAGATGAATGATGCAGTAACAAAGGTTAATGATGCAATCCGAAATTCACAGCACGGCAGTAATATGTGTTCAACTATAGCGGCGCTTTGGTTAGATGAATCGGGTGCTTATGCCTCGCATGTTGGTGACAGCAGAATATATCAGTTTCGTGATAACAAAATAGTTTATCAGAGCCTTGACCACAGCGTATCACAGATGGCGGTGCTTGTGGGAGAAATAAGCGAAAAGGAAATACGCGGACATAAGGATAGAAATCGTTTAATCAGGGCACTGGGAGCCTCTGCAGATATAAAGCCTGAAACCGATTTTCTCAAGGTGAAGAAGGGTGACGCATTCCTTTTATGCAGCGACGGTTTTTGGGAACTTATGCTGGAAGAAGAGATGCTGGAATGCCTTTATGGCAGCATGAATGCCGGAGAATGGCTTCGCATGATGCGAAACAGAATTGAAAAGAAAATAACCGGCGGCAGCGATAATCATACAGCTGCTGTTATAATGATAGAATAACAGGAGGATAAAATGGCAAATACTGTAGAAACCCCCGCTCATTATCTTCCGAAAGGAACTTTACTGAACAATAAGTATGAGATACTTTCAGCACTTGGTTCAGGCGGATTTGGTATCACTTATAAAGGTCATGATAAGCTATTGGATATTCCCGTAGCTATAAAGGAGTATTACCCTAACGGTTATGCCAATCGTTATGCTCCTGCAGGGCTTAATGTGGCAATTTCAGAAAGCCGAACCTCCAGATGCTTTGTTGAGTGGAAGGATAAATTCCTTAACGAGGCGAGGACACTTGCGAAGTTTTCAAATATTCCGGGTATTGTAACCGTTCGTGACTATTTTGAAGAAAATGATACAGCATATATTGTTATGGAGTATCTTGATGGCGTAAATCTTAAGCAGTATGTGCAGGAAAACGGTCCTTTTCCTGCAGAAGAAATCTGCGAAAAAATGATTCCGCTTATGGATTCCCTGAAAAAAATACATAGCTATAATCTTATCCATAGAGATATAAGTCCTGAGAACATAATGATTATGCCTGACGGCAAGTTAAAGCTGTATGATTTTGGTGCGGCAAGAGATTTTGCAAAGCAGTCAGGAAAAAGTATGTCTATACTTTTAAAGCCCGGATATGCCCCTGAGGAACAGTATAGAACCAGAGGAAAACAGGGCCCTTATACTGACGTTTATGCCTTGTGTGCAACATTATATTTCTGTATTACAAGGGTAGTTCCTGATGAATCGGTTGAACGTGTATTTCACGATGAGCTGCGACAGCCTTCCGAATTAGGAGTAGCCATATCACCAATAATTGAAAAAGCGATTATGAAGGGTATGAGCATAAGAACAGAGGACCGCTATCAGGATATAAAAAGCCTTTCAGATGCGCTTAGCGGTAATGTTAGCTCAGACAACAATGTTGTTATCAATAATAATTTCGGTGATTTTAAAGGAGAAGGCAGGTTTGCTGATTCTGTTCCTGAAAATTATACAAAAACGGGTATTGTTTCAGGAGATATGGATATTGTCGCAGCATCTGAAGGAAAGTTAGCAGAGTCGCAAAAAAGCGGCAAATTCAACAACAGTGTTGAAACGTCTGAGTTATCAGATTCCATAGAGGATAATAAAACAGTAACTCTTAACAGAGGACATGTTAAGGAAGAGGATAATGAAACTGTTGTTATGCCAAAGGAGCAATCTGTTCAGGAAGTATCCACTGAGGATAGGCTAACAGTAACGATACCAAAACCTGACAGGTCTGAGGAAAACACTCAATCAAAAGATACTCTTTATTTGCCTAAAAAATCATCTGAGGCAAAGGAAGAGTCCGAAACTGTCCAAAATGAAAAAAAGCAGACAACAGAAAAGACAGAGGAAGAACCGCCAAAGAAAAAGTTCAATGTGTTGGTGCCAATTATTTGTTCGGCGGCATGTATTCTTTTATTTGCGGGAGTATTTTTTGGCAGTAGAATGTTTAACGGTTCGATTTCAGTTGAAGAGCAGAGTAGCTCAACTACTCCTGCTGTAGTAGATGTAGATGCTACAACTTCAGGCAGCACTTCGTCTGCAAAGGAAACTACGTCCGATGTTCCTGTAACGGAGATTGCGGCATTAACATCAAAAACAACAACCATGTCTGAAACTACAACCGCAGCGTCTGAAATCACAACCACAACAGCAGTTGTCACTGAAACTACGACAGTATCAACAGAGTCTGTTACAAGTGCGGTTACTTCAGCTCCCCAAACAACTACTACCGCATCTCCTCAGACAACTAAGCCTGTTACAACACCACAGACGACTACTGTTAAAACTACAAAGGCTACAACAAAGAAAACTACAAAAACAACCCCAAAAACTACTACAACTGCTAAAACAACAAAAAAGACTACCAAAAAGAAAACTACCACTACAAAGGCTGAGCCTGTTGTTTCAGCGGAATCTGATATGGCTAAGTATTTTGATTACGAAAGATATGGCGATGGGATTGTGCTTACAAGTTATAGCGGTAGTGTAACTGAGTTAATCATTCCTTCTGTGATAGATGGAAAGAAGGTTGTTGCTCTCGGTAATGACTTGTTTTGTGAAAATAGAACAATAAAAAAAGTGATAATACCTGAGGGTGTAACAACATTAGAATCAGCAGTGTTCCTGTATGCTCAGAATCTGAGAGAAGTACAGCTTCCTAATAGCCTTGAAAAAATTTGCGGCAATGCTTTTTACGGTTGTTCTGCATTGGAAAAGCTGTATATTCCCGCTAATGTCAGCTCAATTGAAATGCTTTGTTTTGGTTGGAGCGGACTAAAAGAAATAGAAGTTGATAAGAATAACCCATTTTATTATTCTGATGATGGTGTTTTATTCTGTTCAATTGATAAAAGCCTTGTATTCTATCCTATATATAAAGCCGACAGCACTTATACAATTCCTGATGGAGTAAAGAAAGTTCAGTCGTATGGTTTTGACAGACCGTTATATCTTGAAAAAGTTGTTATTCCTAAAGGGTTTGAAAGATTTGAGGGTGAGGCTTTATTCTCTTATGTCAAAGAATTTGAGGTAATGCCTGACAATGAATTGTTTGCAATTAAGGATGGGGTGCTTTACAGCAAGGATATGAGTTACCTTTATTTCTATCCGCCTAGAAAAACAGATAAGAGCTTTACCATACCCGATGAGGTTAAGGTAATCAGCGATTATGCATTCCATGAATGCATGTTCCTCATAGAAGTATCGTTTAGCGGCAGTCTTGCCTATATTCGCGAAGAATCATTTTGGGGGACAAATATAGTGTTGTTTACTTATGAAGAGCAGAAATTTAATACATTTACGGATTTTTACAATTACTTTATTTCGCATTAATGCTATAATAATACTTTAAACGCACATTACGGGGATGTGCTTAAGGGGAACGTAACAATGACATTTGAGGATATATACAAGACGTATTATACTAAAGTATTCAGGTATATACTTAAGCATACGGATACGAAAGAAGATGCAGAAGACATTACCAGTAGGGTATTTATGTCTTGTTATCAAAATTTTTCTTCTTATGATCCGGAAAAATCTTCTGAATCTACCTGGCTTTTTGTTATATCAAAAAATGCTTTAAAAAATTATTACAGAGATAAAAAATCTGATATACATATTGATGACCCCGATTTTCCCGAACCTACAGCTGAAGAGGATTTCAACAAAGCAGTAGAATATGTTGAAATAAGAAAAATCCTTGCAAAAGCATTAGAGGAACTTGAGATTGACAATAGAAAAATTGTTGTACTCAAGTATTTCCGAAATAAATCTCATCGTGAAATAGCTGAACTTTTAGGTTTGAGCGAAGTAAACGTTAGAGTAAAACTTAATCGTTCTCTTAAAAAAATAAGGACGTATTTTGAAAAGAACAATATTGAATGGGAGTTTTGATATGGCACAAATCTACAGAAAATCTGCACTTGAAAGAATGTCATCTCCGGATAAGCTGGATTGTATGCTGACTGTGACATCTCCGATGTCCTGGCTCATAATATTGGCTGTAGTTGTTATCTGCGGCGCAGTAGTTGTATGGTCAATATTTGGTAACTTCCCAGAAACTGTATCCGCACAAGGTATGGTTGTTTCTCCTCAGAGAACAAATACTGTTTACAGCAGTGATGGTGGTACGGTGATAGAAATAACTGTTGACATTGGGGATACAGTTGCGAATGGTGTTGTTATTGCCAAAATCAAAGATGTATATGGTAACGAGAATGAATTAACTGCAGATTGCAGCGGTATCGTTTCTTCCATTCTTATTTCTGAAGGTCAGGAGATTTATCCGTTAAGCGAAATCCTGCGTGTTTCTCCTGATACCGATGAGCCATTTGTGACAGTTTTATATGTCCCTGTGGCAACAGTATCCGAATTGGAGTGCGGAATGGAAACAAAGGTATTTGTTTCAGCTCAGAATAACCGAAATGGCATAGAGGCAGAGATTATATGTATTGACAGTTACGCTACCACTCAACAAGCTATGTGTGAGGTTATGGGCTTTGACGGTCAGATGGCTGCTTATTTTTCACAGTACGGACCTGTTGCTGCAGTAACATGTGAATTTAAAAGGGATAGCAGTGGTGAATATTGTTATATCGGCAAAAACACTGCTGATACAAAGCTTGGCAGCGGTGAAATTGTAACTGCAGAAATTCTTGTAGATAATTCCGCACCTATATACAGAGTATTTCCTGCTTGGGAGGAAGAATAATGAAAAAGTATGCAAAAACTCCCACCATTTTTCAAATGGAGGCTACAGAATGTGGCGCTGCATCACTTTCAATGATATTTTCCTATTGGGGAAAGCACCTGCCTCTTGAACAAATGAGAATAGAAACGGGTGTTTCAAGAGATGGTTGTAACGCAGGTAATATTATGCGTGCGGCTAAACGTTTTGGAATGGAATGTCACGGCTATAGAAAGGAAATGGAATCCCTTAAAACTCTTGAATTTCCGTGCATGATTCACTGGAATTTCAACCATTTTGTGGTATTAGAGGGTTTTAAAGGCAAGTTCGCATATATAAATGACCCTGCAGTTGGCAGACGTAAGCTGACTATGGAAGAACTTGATGAGGCATTTACAGGAATAGTTCTGACATTTAAACCAACTGAAAATTTTACAAAGCAAAAGAAAAAGAAATCCTTTCTGTCACTTATAAAAAATCGTGTTTTTGGTGTGCAGAAGGCATTATTCCAGATTATTCTTGTAGGTTTGGCATTGGTGCTGCCGGGAATTATAATCCCACTTATGTCGCAGCTATTTCTGGATAATATTTTAGGGAAAGGTGATGTTTCCTGGTTTACGCAATTTATTGCGTTTTTTGCAGCAACGGTTGTTTTTCAGGCACTTCTTACACTGTATAGGTCATCTATTCTGCGTAAGGTACAGAATAGATTAGTTCTTCTTTCCTCGAAGGATTTTACGAGTAAGCTGTTGAAACTGCCTGTTGGTTTTTATGACCAGCGTTATGCAGGTGATCTCGCCTCACGTGTTTCAAATAATGAAAATATAAATTCATTTATTGCAGGTGAGTTGTCGGAATCCATTCTGAATATATTTGTAGCACTGTTCTATCTTGTAGTGCTTTTTATTTATAGTCCAAAGCTTATGCTTATTGGTATTATTGGAGTTGCAGCCAATCTTATTGCAGCGGGAATCACATCAAATATTGTATCTAAGTCTGCTGTAAAGCTGCAGCAGGATAAAGGCAAACTATATGGTGCTATTTGTGCAGGATTTGGTTTAACATCTACTCTTAAGGCATCAGGAGCAGAAAATTCTTATTGTTCAAGAATATTAGGATATGACGCAAAGGTTTGTTCTTGCGAACAATCAGTCAGCAAAATTCAGACAGTGGCATCTTCTGTACCCGCTGTTATCGGTAATGCTGTAGATGTGGCACTTCTGATAGTAGGTTCTTTGTTTGTTATTGATGGTGAACTCACAATAGGTATGCTTTCTGCTTTTATAACATTGTTTGGTTCATTTTCAGAACCTGTGGAAAAGCTTGTAGATTTTGTAAAACAACTACAACTCATCAAGGTTGACATGGAACGCGTTAATGATATAATGAATTATCCTGCAGACGAAAAATTTGTTAATAAGGATTTTGAAAAGATTGAACAGGCCAAGCTCAGCGGAAAGGTTGAATGCAAAAATATATCTTTTGGTTACAGCAAACTTGCAAAGCCGCTTGTTGAGGAACTTAGTTTTAACCTGACTCCGGGCAGTTCAGTTGCCTTTGTAGGTTCTTCGGGTTGTGGCAAGTCTACTGTTACAAAAATAATCAGTGGTTTGTATAAACAGTGGGGCGGCGAGGTATATTTTGATGGAGTATCCAGTGAAAAAATTGCTCCGGAGGTTTTCCATGCAAGTGTTTCGGTTGTAAGTCAAAACATCACATTATTTTCAGGCACAATAAAGGACAATCTTTCTTTGTGGAATCCGGCGGTATCGGAACAGGATATGATTAATGCGGCTAAGGACGCTTGTATTCATGAGGTAATCACTCAAAAAAGCGGCGCTTATGATTTTATGCTCTCTGAGGGTGGTTCAAACCTGTCCGGTGGTCAGCGTCAGAGGCTTGAAATTGCCAGAGCTCTTGTTACTAATCCTACGATTCTCATTATGGACGAGGCAACCAGCGCCCTTGACCCTATAGTAGAAAAGCAGATTGTTGATAATATAAAACGTCGCGGATGTACATGTATTATAGTTGCGCATAGATTAAGTGCGGTGCGTGACTGTGATATGATTCTTGTTATGGAAAACGGAAAAGTTGTAGAAAGCGGCTCACATGAAGAGTTAGTTGATAAAAAGGGTTATTACTGTGGATTTATGAATGAGAATTGATTAAAGGAGATTATTAATGAAAACTGTATTAGCGTCTTCGGTGTACTTAAAAGGCGGTTCTTATTATATTACAGACAACCCGGATAATGCTTTTCGTGTTCTAAGTGGAAATGTTTTTGTGTATATTGTTCCTCTCAGAAATGGCGAAGTGGGAAGAAGGACCTTAGTGCATGAGGCTGTGAGAGGGGAAATCATACCCGCTTTCTACTACACCGATATTGATTATTGCACATGGAGTTTTTGTCTTGTTGCTGCTGAAGAGGCAGATATTCAGATTATGGAGGGCGCATCAACAAGTCCTCTTAAGGAAAAATTCAGTGCTAGAATAAACCTTCCACACTACACCAGAGAGGGTTATGAAAGCAGTCTTGTAGATTTATACAGAATGAAGTTAGTTCGTGAAGACGGCTTTGTTATGCGAACAAGACAGGATAAAAAAAGCACTGCCGAAAACACAGACTCACTTATTAAAGCGGCCTTCACAGGAAAGACAGCTAAGGGAGAAACTGAAAACAAGCTTTATAATGTTATGCAGGTGCTTTGCGGCTGCTGTAAAATTGATATTGCGGATTTTGAAAAAATAAAAAAATGTTGCGGAAAAAATCCTACTGTAGAGGATATAGCTCGTATATCTCATTTCCCTTGCCGAGAAATTGTACTTGAAAATGATTGGTACAAGAAGGATAATGGAGCGATTATAGCTATAAATTCAAATAAGGAACCTGTAGCGTGTATACCAGTCGGTGCAGGGGGATACAGGATGTATAAAGCGGGAGAAAAGGCTGTCAGAATAACAAAGAAAATTGCGGCAGACCTTAACCCAAGCGCAAACATGATATATCGTCCTCTTCCTTTGAAGAAGTTGAGTGCAAAAGATGTAATTAAAAACTGCATTCCGTCAATTCGCATAGCTGATGTTGCCATTACTGCAGTTCTTGCAGTTGTGACAGCACTTATTGGAATGCTGCTGCCATATCTTAATCAAAATATCTACGATAAATATATCTTTTTGGGTGATAAATGGACAATTGTGCAATTCGGCTTTGTAATGCTTTCTTTTATGCTGGGAAATATATTTTTTACAATTGTGA
>JAZUOE010000084.1:0-1716 GCA_045604505.1 Ruminiclostridium sp.
GATAATAAAATACCTGTTTATATAACATGCAATAGAATTATGTGAAGATGTTTAATTAGTTGAAAAATCAGGTAACAGGGTAATATGATGTAAAAATATAGTTAGTTTTGGGGAGAAACTATGAAAAATAAGATTTTTATCACCGTTGTTTGCATAGTAATATTTTGCTCTGCACTGAGGGTATGCGCAGAAACAGAAAGCTATCTTGTTAAATTTAAAGATGGCTTTTTGCCGGATGCTTATAAGTATAATCTGGAAGAAGTAAATGCTGACAGAGGAATATATTCTGCCAAAAATCTTGAAGTGCTAAAGCCTATACGGGAGCATATTGAATATACCTCCGAAAACAGTAAAGTTACATTGATTGAGGGTATGAAAGACGTAGTTCCATTTTCACTGCGCGATAGTGCAATGGAATCAGAATATGCACAATTTGATTTGATACATCCTGATGCAGGCTGGAAACTTGAAGCCTATGGTAACGATATCAGGGTGGCGGTTATTGATTCAGGGTGCGCTGAGCATGCGGATTTGAAAAACAATCTTCTGCAAGGAAAAAATTATCTTAAAGGAACTGTAGATACAACTGACAATAACGGTCATGGGACTCACGTAGCGGGGGTTATTGCAGCTGAAATAAATGGCACAGGCATTGCAGGTATTGCACCAAAGGCAAAGATTGTACCGCTGAAATGCTTTGACCCTTCTCAAGGCACTTATGTGGATGATTTGTTAGACGCAATTTATGATGCAGTTGACGTGTATGGATGTAAGGTTATAAATATGAGCTGGGGGCTTGCCAATAATGACCCCTTTTTGAAGGAGGCAATAGATTACGCAGCTTCAAAAGGAGTTATAATGATTGCGGCGGTTGGTAATTATGGAGGGAAAACATTATATTACCCTGCGGCATACGACAATGTAATAGGTGTGGCATCGGTTGGGTCCGACAAAGTTATATCTTCTTTTTCTCAATATAATAGTTCAGTTTTAGTAGCAGCGCTTGGCGAAAGCGTTAAAAGCACGGGTAAAAGTGGCGATTATGTGATAAAAAGCGGTACGTCACAGGCTGCACCGATGGTGTCGGGGGTTGCGGCAATCGCCATGTCAATTGACGAAAGTCTTACGCGAGATGAATTTTGTCAACTGCTTGCAGAAACTGCCGAAGATTTGGGCGATAGCGGGTACGACGTGAAGTATGGTTACGGACTGGTGAATGAAGAGGCTTTGGTAAATAAGTTGATTCAGAATGTGGGATACTACGTTTCACCTGTAAATGTGATAAATGATAAAGCGTATGTGCTTATAAAAAATAGCACAGACCATCAGTTGAAAGCTACAAGTGTTTTTTCGGAATATAATCAAAATAAGTTTTTTAAATGTACTCCGGTGAGAGTAACTTTAGAGCCATATAATGAAACTAAAATTGAAATAACAAGTGACAGAAACGAAATTTCACATTTTTTGTGGAAGGACTTAAACAGCCTTGAACCGGTTGTACAAAAACGAATATGGAAAAAATAAAAAGGGAATGTAAAAAAAGCCCAGAACACAAAAATGGCTTAAAATCAATATAAAAGACATAGCTATACCTTGAAAACAGCATACAGAATGAAAAAAATCCTGACAAATCAGGATTTTTTCTATATTTAAAGCCATTTTTGTTACAAAAAAACTTCGCCTCTCGACGTACCTTTGTACGCCTTCGGGTATCCA
>JAZUOE010000085.1:0-16232 GCA_045604505.1 Ruminiclostridium sp.
ATTAAAGGCGCATTAGCTACTCGTAAGAGAAGAAATAAAGTATTAAAGCTTGCTAAGGGTTACTGGGGCGGTAAGTCCAGACTCTTCAAGACAGCCAAGGAAGCTGTATGGAAGAGCGGTCAGTACGCTTATATCAGCAGACGTTTAAAGAAAAGAGATTTCAGAAGACTCTGGATTACAAGAATCTCTGCAGCTTGTAAGATGAATGGTATGAACTATTCTACATTTATCAATGGTTTAAAGAAGGCTAATATTGGCTTAAACCGTAAGATGCTTTCCGAAATCGCTATCAATGACGCAGCAGGTTTCACAGCATTATGCGAAAAGGCAAAGGCTGCTCTCTAAGAATAAAAGGTATCACGCCTGGTTTTCAGGCGTGATATTTTAGCATATAAAGGTTTTATTTTCGGAGCTGTTTTTCGTCATTTTCCACCGTTATTTCCGTTTTGAACATCTCGTCGGGGTGCTTGTTGAAATACCAAAGACATACAGCAATTGATACCGCAACCGACACGATAATGCTTTCAATAAGATACATTGAAATAAAGTTGGAGTAATTATTATTTGTTTCTGCCACCTCTGAAATTCTGCCAAAGCCCTCTGCAAAGGTGCATTCAGTCAACACGGCAGCGGTTTTAGCAGCTATAAAGGTTGCGGAAAGAAATGAGGTAATAACGGCAAGTATTGGGCAGATGATTATGCCGAAAGCGTCCAGCTTTTTGGCAAGAAAACGGTAATCAAAAAATATAAGTAAGGTAGGAACCGCAGCGCTTGTCCACCAACTCAGCGTGATTGCTATAGAGGAATTTGCGTCCTCGTTATAGGTTATGACAAGTGTTGAAATAAAGGTCATTGCGAAAACTGCCACAAGAGCGCCGAATAAACCCTTGATACTGCTGAAATCAAAGCTAAGATTTATTTTACGGGCTTTCGCTGAGGGAGTGCTTTTAACAACCTCTTTTACCACCGGTGGGGGTACAGGTTCAGCACCGGCAATGCCGTTGTTATACAAAAACTCTGTGAGTTTATCTAAAAAATCAATAAGTAGTACAAGCTTTTCCTGGAGCAGACAGATTTTATTCATTCTGATTTCAACAAAGCCGTATTCACAGCGCAAACTATTGATTGTATTTTTAGACAAGCTTTCGCTCAGTTTAACTATTTCAGCGGTGATTTCCTTTTCTGCTTTGTATGGCTCTTTTGCGAAAATACTTACAACATATTCTTCGCTGGTGTCAGCAATGGTAACACCGTAGTTTCTCTTTTTTCCTATGAGAGCGCGGCGTTCTGAGTCAAAGGCAAGACCGCTGTCCTTTTCTGCTAAAGAAAGTTCGGTAAAGTACATTTTAATTCCTTTCCATAATAGAAGTCGGCATAAGCCGTAAAAATATTTTAACACACACACGGAGTAAAGTCAAATGATTATTTCATCACGGAAGAATAACCTTGTTACTCATTTCCGTAAGCTGGTTAAAGAAAGAAGTTATCGCCTTGAATGTGGGGAATTTCCTGTTGAGGGCGCACGACTCTGTTTTGAGGCATTGAACAGTGGACTTGAAATAACAGCCTTTCTCGTAACCGAAGGAGCGAAGGAAAAGTACAGTGAAATTGTTTCGGCAATTTCTGAGGAATTTACCCCTGATATTATAAATGATGATATAAGTGCATATATTTCTGATACAAAATCCCCTCAGGGTGTATTTATTATTGCAAAAATGCTTGACAAACCCTTTGAAATGGGTAAAATAGAAAAAGGCGGGAAGTATATAATCCTTGATGGCTTACAGGATACAGGAAATGTAGGAACAATTATTCGCACCTGTGACGCACTGGGTATAGACGGTGTTGTTTTGTCTGAGGATTGTGCAGATATATATTCCCCTAAAATCGTCAGAAGTGCAATGGGCTCTCTTTTCAGATTGCCTGTAATGATTGCAAAGCTGACAGAGTTAATCCCCCTTATGAAGAGCAAGGGTTTTGATATTTATGCAGCAGTGCTTGATGAAACAGCAAAAAGCATTAACGAAACGGTATTTTCCGATAAATGCGCTGTAATAATAGGAAATGAGGGTAACGGAGTTTCCGCTGAAGTTATAAAGGCTGCTGAAAAAAAGCTTTATATACCGATAAATAATGCCGAATCGTTGAATGCGGCGGTTGCGGCGTCTATAATAAGCTGGGAAATGACAAGGAGGCAATAAACAGTGTCAAATTTAGTAATCGTGGAGTCCCCTTCCAAGATAAAGACAGTAAAAAAATATCTGGGAAAAGATTATGAAGTGGTTGCATCTGCGGGACATATACGTGACCTTCCCAAATCAAAATTAGGTGTAGATATTGATAATAATTTTGAACCATTTTATGAGAATAAGCGTGATAAATCCTCACTTATAAAAGACCTTAAGGCACAGGCAAAAGAGGCAGAAACAGTGTATCTTGCAACTGACCCTGACCGTGAGGGTGAGGCAATTTCATGGCATCTTGCGCACGTACTTCAGCTTGATAATTCAAAGGCTGTACGTGTTACCTTCAGTGAGATTACCAAAAACGGTATCGAAACAGGTATGGCGCACCCAAGAACCCTTGATATGGACCTTATTAATGCACAACAGGCAAGACGTATTCTTGACCGAATTGTGGGTTATAAGCTTAGTCCTTTCCTTTGGAAGAAGGTAAGAAGAGGTTTGTCTGCAGGACGTGTACAGTCTGCGGTTGTTCGTCTTATTGTTGACCGTGAAAAGGAAATCAAGGCATTTGAAAGTCAGGAGTACTGGAGTATTGACGCAAAACTGCGTGGTACATCATCAAAAAAACAGTTTGCAGCAAAGCTGACAGAGGTTGAGGGCAAGAAGGCAGAGCTTAAAAACAAGGAAGAAACCGATAAAATCCTTGCTGACCTTGAAAAGGCGGATTTTATAGTTTCTGCAATAAAGAAGAGCGTTCGTAAAAAGCAACCCGCACCGCCTTTTACAACCTCCACACTTCAGCAGGAGGCATCACGCCGCCTTTCCTTCAATGCAAGAAGAACTATGAAGGCTGCACAGGAGCTTTACGAAGGTGTTGAAGTTGACGGACAAGGCACAGTGGGTCTTATCACATATATGAGAACAGACAGCCTCAGAGTTTCCGAAGAGGCACAGAAAGCTGCTGCTGCACTTATCGAGGAGCGTTTTGGTAAGGAATATCTCCCTGCAAAGCCCCGTGTTTACAAGTCAAAGAACAATGCGCAGGACGCTCACGAGGCAATCCGTCCCGCTACTTTGACAATAACACCTGAAATGACTAAGAAAACCCTTACAGGTGACCAATATAAGCTGTATAAATTAATCTGGGAACGCTTTATGGCAAGTCAGATGGAAAATGCGCTGCTTGATGCAGTTGCGATAGATATTACAGCCGGAAAATGTCTTTTTAAGGCATCAGGCTTTACAGTAAAATTTGACGGTTTTACTAAGCTTTACGAGGAAAGCGCAGATAATAGCGAAGAAGGCGGCGCACTTCCTAAGCTGACAGAGGGCGAAAAGCTGACGGTTGTTGACATAACAGGCAATCAGCATTTCACACAGCCCCCGCCCCGTTACAACGAGGCAAGTCTTATCAAGGCAATGGAAGAATACGGCATTGGCAGACCTTCTACCTATGCTCCTACTATTTCTACAATTCTTGACCGCCACTATGTTGAGCGTGAACAAAAACAGCTTAAGCCAACACCTTTGGGTGATGTAATAACAGAGCTGCTCAGTGACCATTTTGAGAAAATTGTTGATACAAAATTCACTGCAAAAATGGAGCATCAGCTTGACGAAATTGAAGAAGGAAAAATTGAGTGGGTAAAGGTGCTTGACTCATTCTATAAGGATTTTGCAAAAACTCTTGAAAAAGCCGAGCATAATATGGAGGGCAAGAGAGTAAAGGTTCCTAACGAGCCGACGGATATTGTCTGTGAGCTTTGCGGAAAGCACATGGTAATAAAAATCGGACCTTATGGCAAATTTCTTGGCTGTGAGGGATTTCCTGAGTGCAAGAACACAAAGAAAATCGTCAGCGAGGCAAACGGTAAATGTCCTAAATGCGGCGGCAAGATGATAGCCCGTAAGAGCAAGAAGGGTAAGCCTTTCTTCGGCTGTGAGGATTATCAGAACTGCGGCTTTATGACATGGGATACACCTGTAGGTGATGTTTGTCCTAACTGCGGTAAGACGCTTTTCAAAAAGGTTGGCAAAAAAGGTAAGCTTTACTGTGCAGTAGAGGGTTGTGATTTTGAAACTGACGCAGTAGAACAGGAAAAGGCAAATGATAATTAAGGTTATAGGTGCAGGACTTGCAGGTTGTGAGGCTGCGTGGAGAGCAGCAAACAGCGGCTATGAGGTTCAGCTTTATGAAATGAAACCCGCAAAATTCACCCCCGCACACCATTACACAGGCTTTGCAGAGTTGGTTTGCAGTAATTCTCTCAAGGCATCACGTATAGAAAGTGCAGCAGGAATGCTGAAAGAGGAAATGCGGCTTTTAGGCTCAATCATAATGGAGGCGGCAGCGGCAACCTCTGTTGAGGCGGGTGGCGCTTTAGCGGTAAACAGAACGGATTTTTCCGACTACATTACCGAAAAAATCAGAAATCACCCTAAGATAACTGTTGTTGAGGGTGAGGTAACTGAATTTCCCGAAGAAAATACAATAATCGCTACAGGTCCTCTTACAAGCGACAGCTTTGCAGATGTGATTTACAGTAAGCTTGGAAAGGCGCTTAGTTTTTATGACGCAGCGGCTCCTATTGTTACAGCGGAAAGCATAGATATGACAAAGGCATTTTTTGCCTCACGCTATGACAGGGGCGAGGCAGATTATATCAACTGCCCCTTCACTAAGGAAGAATACGAGGCTTTTTATGAGGCTCTTGTGTCTGCTGAAACAGCACCGTTGAAGGAGTTTGAGGATTTAACGGTGTATGAGGGCTGTATGCCTGTTGAGGTGTTGGCAAAGCGTGGTATTGACAGCGTCCGCTACGGCTGTATGAAACCTGTAGGTCTTACTGACCCACGTACAGACAGACATCCTTATGCAGCGGTGCAGCTTAGAAAAGAAAATAAAGAGGGTACTCTTTATAACATAGTGGGATTTCAGACAAACCTGAAATTCGGTGAACAGCAAAGGGTGTTCAGAATGATACCCGGACTTGAAAATGCAGAGTTTATGCGTTATGGTGTTATGCACCGCAACACATTTCTCAACAGTCCGCTGTTACTGACTCCGCAGTTTATGCTGAAGGAAAGCAAAAACATTTATTTTGCAGGACAGATGACAGGTGTAGAGGGGTATACTGAAAGTGCTATGAGTGGTATTCTTGCGGCACTTCACCTTATCAGAAATTTAGAGGGAAAGAGTGAAATTCTTCCTCCCGAAACCTCTATGAGCGGCGCCTTATCACGGCATATTTCTACCGAAACGAAGAATTTTCAGCCTATGGGTGCAAATATGGGAATACTCCCCTCACTTGATATGAAAATAAAGGATAAACAAGCAAAGTACGCTGTAATTGCAGAACGAGGTCTTAAGGATTTCAAGGAGATTATGGCAGAAGAATTACGATAGGAAAGGGCAAGAATATGAAAATTGCAGTAGACGCATTCGGCGGCGATAACGCTCCCGATGAGGTAATAAAAGGTGCGGTTGAGGCCGTAGAAATGTATGGTGTGGATATTATCCTCACTGGTGATGAAAATACAATCCGTGAGAGCTTTAAAACATTAGGGCTTTCTGATAAGGGTATTGAAATTGTTCACGCTGACGGTGTTATTCAGATTGAGGACAACCCTCTTGATATCCGTAAGGCAAAGAAGGATTGCTCAATGGGTAAGGCTTTTCAGCTTGTAGTAAACGGTGAGGCTGACGCATTCGTAAGTGCAGGTAGCACAGCGGCAATCGTAGTCGGCGGCACAATGGTAACAGGCAGATTAAAGGGTGTAAAGCGCCCCTCTCTTACTCCTCTTCTTCCCGGCTCTGAGGGAACATATCTTCTTACTGACGGCGGTGCAAATGCAGAATGCCGTCCTGAAATGCTCCTGCAGTTTGCAGTAATGGGCAGTATTTATATGGAGAAGGTAATGGGTATTAAAAACCCTAAGGTCGGCTTACTCAATATCGGTACAGAGGAAGAAAAGGGCAGAGAATTAGAACAGCAGACCCATGCACTTCTCAAAGCCTCAAACCTCAACTTTGTGGGCAATGTAGAGGCACGTGAGGTTCCTCTCAACGCTGTAGATGTAATAGTAACTGACGGTTACACAGGAAATATTTACCTTAAAACTGTTGAAGGTATGGGTAAGTTTATGAAAAAGGCGCTTAAGGAAACAATTTTCGGCGGCGGACTTTCAAAAATCGGTGCCTTATTCTGTATGAAGGGCATTAAAGAGGTTTCAAGAAAAACTGACTACCGTGAAACAGGCGGTTCACCCCTTTTAGGCTCTGCAAAGCCTGTAATCAAGGCACACGGCAGCAGTGACGCAAAGGCATTCAGAAACGCAATCCGTCAGGCGAAGGAGTTTGTAGAGAAGAATGTAAATGCTGAAATTGAAACAGCACTTGCAGCACTGGGAAATGAGAAGGAGATGGTCTGATTGACTGAACTTGAAAAGGTTATCGGCTACGAATTTAAAAATAAAGCATATCTTGATGAGGCACTGACTCATTCATCATACGTAAACGGAAAAAACAACAGCAACGAGCGTGTTGAATTTTTAGGCGACAGCGTTTTATCTGTTGTGGTATCAAAATATTTGTTTGTATCCCTTGATGTTCCTGAGGGAAAGCTGACAAAAATCCGTTCCCGCCTTGTTTGTGAGGACAGCCTCTATGAGTTTGCAAAAAAGATTAATCTTGGCGCAAACATAAAGCTTGGCAAAGGCGAGGAAAATACAGGCGGACGTGACCGACGCTCAATTCTTGCTGACGCTTTTGAGGCTCTTATTGCCGCAATTTACCTTGACGGCGGACTTGAACGTGCAAGAACATTTATTATGAAATTTATCCCCTCTGTAGAGGTGCTGAAAAGCGGTAAGCTGGTGCTTGGGGATTATAAAACAGTTCTTCAGGAAATTATTCAGCAGAACCCTGAGGAGCATATTGTGTATGAAATTGCAGGTGAGCAGGGTGCCGCACACGAAAAGGTGTTTACAGCAAATGTCCTGCTTAACGGACAGATAATAGGCACAGGAACAGGTAAGAGCAAGAAGGAGGCTGAACAGGCGGCAGCCAAAGAGGCAATCAGCCTTATGGGATATGAAACAAACTAATCTGTCAATATTTATACCGCATTACGGCTGTCCGAACTGCTGTTCTTTCTGCAATCAGCGTTGTATCAGCGGCACAAAGGAGCCGCCCTCTCCCGAAGATGTGAGGGCAATCCTTAAAGAGCAGCAGCCTGTACTTGCGCAAAAGGGAATGACGGCTGAAATAGCATTTTTTGGCGGCAGCTTTACAGCGGTTGACCGTGAATATATGACCGAACTGCTTAAAACAGCACATTATTTTGTGACTGCTTATCCTGAACAGTACAACGGTATCCGCTGTTCAACCCGTCCCGGTTGCATAAACCGAGAAATTCTTGATATTCTCAAAACTTACGGCATGACAACCATAGAGCTGGGGGCACAGAGCATGAATGATGAAGTGCTGTCGGCAAACAGGCGGGGTCATAATGCACAAGCAGTTCGGAGTGCCGCTGCGCTTATCAAGGAATACGGCTTTAAACTGGGACTTCAGATGATGACAGGACTTTACAGGGATACAGTTGAGTACTGCCTGTCAACTGCCGCTGAATTTATAGAACTTGGTGCGGACCTTGTCCGCATATACCCTACAGTAATAATCAAGGGTACATATTTAGGGGAATTGTTTGAAAAAGGAGAATACAGCAGCTTTGATTTTGATGAAACAATTGATTTGTGTGCGGTTCTTCTTGAAATGTTTGAGAAAGCAGATATACCTGTAATCCGTCTTGGACTTCATTCAGGCGGCGATTTTGACGGGAACATTCTTGGCGGTGTTTATCACCCCGCACTCAGGGAAATTGCCGAAGGAAGAATGTATTTCAACCGAATGAGGGCATTTATGGATAAGTCGGGTAAGACACGTTTTCGTGTTTACACCGATAAAAGGAATATCAGCCGCATAAGCGGACATAAAAAGGAAAATAAAGCTAAGCTCAGTAGTCTTGGCTACAGCTTTGTGATAACAGAAGAGGGCGGTACTGATTTAAGAATTGAAACCGTCTGATGAGGAGAATATGTTTTTTAAATCATTGGAAATACAAGGATTTAAGTCCTTTGCTGACAAAACAGTTTTGAATTTTGATACAAAAATGACAGCTATCGTCGGCAGTAACGGTAACGGAAAAAGTAATATAAGCGACGCACTCCGCTGGGTAATGGGTGAACAGGGTGCAAAGACTCTGCGTGGTGATAAAATGGAAGATGTAATCTTTCATGGCACCGTATCAAGAAAGCAGATGGGCTTTGCAAAGGTTGCCTTATCCATTGACAATACGGACCGTGCCCTTGCGGTTGACGCTGACGAGGTTGTAATAACCCGTAAGCTGTATCGTACAGGGGAAAGTGAGTATCTTATAAACGGGGCAAAATCCCGTCTTAAGGATATTCAGGAGCTATTAATGGGTACAGGTCTTGGCCGTGACGGATATTCGATTATCGGTCAGGGCAGAGTTGCGGAAATCGTCAACGCAAAGGGCTCACAGCGAAGAGAGATTTTTGAAGAGGCAGCAGGTGTTTCAAAATTCCTTCACAAAAAGGCAGAGGCTGAACGTCAGCTCCAACGTGCAGAGGATAATTTTCTGCGCCTTAAGGATATTGAAACAAGCCTTGAGGAACGCCTTCCAACTCTTGAAAAGCAATCTGAAAAAGCACGTAAGGCTAAGGTGCTTATGGACGAGCAGCAGAAGATTGAAATATCCGTTTCTGTTGCGGAAATCGACAGATTAAAAAAGGAGCTTGATGATACAGCGGAAAAAATTCTGCTTAATCAGGGCGAATGTGAGCATCTTGAACGTGAAATAAATGAGCTAGAAGAGGAAAATGAGCGCCTTGCGGTAACTAAGGGGCAGTTTTCCGCCCGTCTTGCGGATTTGCGCAAAAGCAATGATGACACAAAGGACGAAATTGCAGAGGCAGATAAAGCAATTGCCGTTCTTGAAAATGAAATCCGCCATAACGAGGTAAGAATTGAAGAAATTCAGCGTCAGATTGAGGCAGGTAGCAAGAGCAATGCCGAATATGACAAGCAGATTGCGGAAATTGAAAAGGAAATAGAAAAGAAAACTCAGGATATTAAGACTGCAGAAGAGCAGATTGCAAAGTACAGCAGTCAGTTGACCCAATCGGTAGAAGAAAACAAGGGGCTTGGTGATGAGCATAAGGAATTAGACTCAAAAACAGGTCTGCTTTACGGAAAGCTGACAGAGGCAAAGCTGACCGCTCAACAGGCGGAAAAGACAATTGCTGACCTTTCTGAAAGCCTTTCAAGCGACACCGAGCGTATTGAAAATCAAGATAAATTAGCTGAAGAATACCGCACAAAGCGCCGTGCGTTAAGCCGTCAGCTAGAGGAACTTAATGAAGAAAAATCTGACCTTGAAAACAGGCTTAACGGTTACACAAAGCTTTTTGATGGCAAAAACGAAAAGCTCACCTCAAAAAGAGATGAGTATGAAAAAATAAAGAGAAGTTATGACCAAAAACGTCAGCGTTTAGAGGTTCTTTCAGACGTTGAAAAGAACATGATAGGCTACTTCTCAAGCGTAAAGTCGGTTATGACAGCGGCAAAGGCAGGAAAGCTCAGCGGCATTCACGGTACAGTAGCAGATGTAATTGCGGTAGGAAAGAAATACGGTGTTGCCATTGAAACAGCCTTAGGTACTGCGTTACAGAATATTATCGTAGATAATGAAGAAATCGCTAAGCGCTGTATTCGTCACCTGAAAGATACAGGGGACGGACGAGCAACCTTCTATCCTCTTACCTCTGTAAAGGGCACAGCACTTCAGCAGAATGGTCTTGAGGACGAAGATGGTTTTGAGGGTCTTGGCTATGAGCTTGTGGAATATGACAGCACCTATGACGGAATTATTAAATCTGTATTAGGAAAAACTGCTGTTGTTGATGATATTAATACCGCAACACGTATTGCGAAAAAATACGGTTATAAATTCCGCATTATTACCCTTGACGGACAGGTTGTAAATGCGGGTGGTTCATTCACAGGTGGTTCAACCAAGAAAACAAGTGATATTATTTCACGTAAGCAGGAAATAGAAACACTTACCTCTGAAACTCAGGAGCTTTCAGATACACTACAGCTTTTAAAGGGCAGTTTTCAGGAGCTACAGGCAGAGGTCAATAAAATGTCGTTGGAAATTGAGGGTTACAAGGAACGACTTGGAACACTCAGACAGGACGAAGTCCGCCTTACTGCTGAAATCGGCGGTGTAAAGGACCTTATACGTCAGTGTGAGGAACAGCAGGAAAACGCTGAATTTATTATCGACCGAAGCAGAAAGCAGATTGCACAGCAGAAAGAAATTATTGCTGACTGCACCGATAAAATAAAGGAATACGAGGCTGAAATCGAGAAAAACGAAAAGCTGTTAGAGGCATCAGGCGAAAAACTCCGTCAGGCTGATACTGAAAGAGCGGCAATTTCCGAAAAAATCAGCGCACTTAATATGGAACGCCTTACCGCACAAAAGGACGTGGAAAACCTCAACGGTAAAATTGCCGATGTGAAACGTTCTAAGGCAGCGGCAGGTGAGGATAATCAGCGTCGTTATGCTGAAATAGAAGAACTTAAGCGTAAGAGCGGTGAGCTTAGCGGTGAAATTGATTCAAAGCGCGTTGAGATAGAGGAATCAAAGAAACGTTTCGGTGAAAATTCCGATACTATAAGCAATGTTATTGCAAAGGAAAATGAATGTGAGCGCCGAATGTCTGAACTTGCAAAGGAAATCAGAGAAAAAGGCGACGATAAGGTTAAGTTTTCAAATGCACTTGCTGTTGCTACCGAAAAGAAGTCGGCAATCGAGCGTGAAAATGATAAGCTTTGCAGTAATCTTTGGGAAAAGTACGAGCTGACAATCACAGAGGCAAGAGGAAAGGCAGAAAAGCTTGAAAATCTTGCTGAATCTCAGAAACTGCTTTCTGAATTGCGCAGAAAAATTACCGCACTTGGTAATGTCAACTTTGCCGCAATTGAGGAATTTGAAGAGGTTAAGACAAAGTATGACGAGCTTTCGGGACAGCTTAAGGACGTAGAAAAATCCAAGCGTGACCTTGAAAAATTAATTTCAAGCCTGACAACAGATATTAAGGCACGTTTCTTAGAGAGCTTTAATGACATCAACGAAAAGTTCAGCAAAATATTCAAGGAAGTATTCGGCGGCGGCGAGGCTCATTTAGAGCTTATTGACCCTGAAAATGTCCTTGAAAGCGGAATAGAAATCTTTGCGGCACCACCCGGAAAGCTGATAAAAAATCTTATCTCCCTTTCGGGCGGCGAACAGACGATGGTTGCCATAACCATATATTTCGCCATACTTCTTCACCGTCCCACTCCTTTCTGTATGCTTGATGAGGTGGACGCGGCACTTGACGAAATCAATGTAACCAAGTATGTAACATATCTTAAGCGTTTCTGTACACAGACGCAGCTTATGATTATCACCCACAGAAGGGGTACAATCGAGGGCTGTGATGTGCTTTACGGCGTATTTATGCAGGAAAAGGGCGTTTCAAGACTTATTCATCAGGAGCTTATTGATGATATGGATTTGGAGCTTGACTGATTAATGAAAGGATAGTCACATTTATGGGATTTTTTGAAAAATTAAAAGAAGGGCTTAAAAAAACTAAGGAGAGCTTTGTTTCAAAGGTTGAACTGCTTGTAAATTCCTTTACAAAGATTGACGAGGATTTTTTTGAGGAACTGGAAGAAACTCTTATTTTATCCGATATAGGAGCAGAAACCTCTTCTGATATTTGCGATAAGCTGAGAGCAGAGGTAAAAAGAACAGGTGCAACCGACCCTAACGAAGTGACAGGTCTGCTTAAAAATATCATTGCCGATATTTTAAGCGGCGACCATTCTCTCAATATGTCCACGAAACCTGCAGTTATCCTTGTAATAGGCGTAAACGGTGCGGGTAAGACAACCACAATCGGTAAGCTCTCCGCAAACCTGAAAAGAGAGGGCAAAAAGGTTATCGTTGCCGCCGCTGATACATTCAGAGCAGCTGCTATTGAACAGCTTAATGTGTGGACGGACAGAGCAGGGGTTGAAATTGTAAAACACGCTGAGGGCAGCGACCCTGCAGCGGTTGTATTTGACGGCTGCAGTGCTGCAAAGGCAAGAAATGCAGACGTGCTTATTATTGATACGGCAGGTAGACTTCACAATAAGAAAAATCTTATGGAAGAGCTGAAGAAAATTTCACGTATTATTTCACAGCAGCTCCCTGAGAGCGCACTTGAAACACTTCTTGTTTTGGACGCAACAACAGGGCAGAATGCTGTAAATCAGGCACGTTTATTCCGTGAAGTTTGTGAAATTACGGGAATTGTACTGACAAAACTTGACGGAACCGCAAAAGGTGGTATAATAATACCTATAAAGAATGAGCTTGACATACCTGTAAAGCTTGTTGGCGTAGGTGAAAAAATAGACGATTTACAGAATTTTATACCGCAGGACTATGCAGAAATTCTGTTTTCGCATAATAACGGAGAGTAAGAATGAAAATAATAATTGCAAACAACAATCAGGGAAAGGTCAGAGAGTTCAGACAACTGCTTGAACCTTTAGGATATGAGCCTGTTTCATTAAAAGAGGCAGGTATTGAAATTGATGTTGTTGAGGACGGAGAAACCTTTGCTGAAAATGCACACATAAAGGCACAGGCAATTTATGAGATATGTCATTGCCCTGTTCTTGCTGATGACAGTGGGCTTGAAATTGACTTTTTAGGTGGCGCACCCGGAATTTATTCCGCACGTTATGCGGGAGAGGACGCAACTGATAAGGATAGAATGGATAAAATCCTGTCTGAGCTTGAGGGTGTTGATATAAGCCTCAGAACAGCACGTTTTGCTTGTGCTTTGTACTGTATCATTGATGATGAAACAGAATATTCTGTTTTAGGAACCTTTAACGGTTTTATCGGTACAGAGCCTATGGGTGAAAACGGCTTTGGCTATGACCCTATATTTATGGTTGATGAGGAAACAAGCGTGGCAATGCTCAGCGATGAGGAAAAGAACAAAATCAGCCACAGAGCAGAGGCAATGAGAAAGCTTGTAGAAATACTTAAAAGCAAGTAAAAGAAAGGATTTTCACATATATGACAGGAAAAGAACGCGCAAAGCTCAGGTCTATTGCAAATACTTATGAAACAATATTGCTTGTAGGAAAGAACGGTATCGGTCCTGAGGTTATTAAACAGGCTGATGACGCACTCCTTAAGCGTGAAATGATTAAGGGAAAGGTGCATGAAACCTGTGAACTGACTGCAAGAGAGGTCTGCACAGAGCTTTGTGAACAGCTTAAGGCTGAGCCTATTCAGGTTATCGGCACAAAGTTTGTAATTTACAGACAAAATAAAGATAAAAAGAAGAGAGTAATATTTTTAGATGAATAAGGTAGGAATTTTCGGCGGCTCTTTCAATCCCATTCATAAGGGTCACGTTGACCTTGCGAGAGCTGTATTTAAAACGCTTAAATTAAATGAAATGCTGATTATCCCCACAGCACAGTCACCTCATAAGGAAATGACAGCCGTTTCTTTTGAGGACAGAATGGAGATGTGCAGGATTGCATTCCGTGATGATAAGAATTTCACCGTTTCTGATATTGAAGGAAAGCTTGGCGGTACAAGTTATACAATCAATACCGTCCGTGCGTTGAAAGAAATTTATTCTAAGGATACGGAGTTTTATCTCATTATCGGCGGGGATATGCTGTTTTATTTTGATAAATGGTATCGTCACGAGGCACTGCTTAAGGAATGCCACGTAATAGCAGCGGCACGTGATAACGACAGCTATGCAGATATACTTGAATGTGCAAACGAATTAGGCAGAGTAAAGGTGCTTAATCTCCCCGTAACAGAAATTTCCTCAACTGAATTGCGTGAAAAAATCGCAAAAGGTGAAGATGTTGGTGAAATGATTGATGAGCAGGTGAAGAATTTCATCGCTGAGAGGGGTATGTATCGTGGCTGATGATTACAAAAAGCTCATAAAAGGTATGATGGGCAATAAAAGATTTGTCCATAGCTGTAATGTTGCGGATATGTGCGTAAAACTTGCGGAAATTCACGGTGGCGACACAGAAAAAGCCTACATTACAGGAATTTTGCATGATATACGCAAAGAGGCTGATAATGAAACTCTTGAAAAAGAGCTTGAATTAAGCGGGTATTATGTTGACCCTGTGGAGCTTGGCGCAAAGAAAACATGGCACGGTATTGCGGGAGCGTATTATGTAAAAAATGTTCTTGAAATAACCGATACCGATATTCTTAATGCAATCCGCTTTCATACCGTAGGACGGGCTGAAATGTCACAGCTTGAGAAGATTGTTTATCTTGGGGACCTTGTTTCAGCAGAAAGAAACTACCCTGATGTTGAAAAATACAGGAAATACGCTTTTGAAAGCCTTGATTTAGGCATGTATAAGGCTCTGAAATGGCTGATAGCTGATTTTGTTAAGGAAGGCCGTGCAATCCCTGTTTCAACCATAGAGGCGTATAACTATTACCTTAAGGCAGTAAAAAAATAATCTGTGCAAGGCACAGCAGAAAGGAAATATACAATGACAGATTTAGAAACCGTAAAGACCGTCGTAAAGGCGCTTGATTCAAAAAAAGCGGGAAATATCCGTGTTTTAAAGATTGAAAACCTTACAATTCTTGCAAACTACTTTGTAATTGCTGAAGGTACAAGCAACACACAGGTTAAGGCACTTGCAGATGAAGTTGATTTTCAGATGGGTCAGCTTGGTGTTGAACCTAAGAATATGTCCGGAACACAGGGCGCAACATGGATTACAATTGACTACATTGACGTTGTTGTACACGTATTTTATAAGGAAACAAGAGAATTTTACGACCTTGAACGTCTGTGGCAGGACGGCGAAGAAATAAATATTGAAGAATTTTTAAAATAGTACTTGACAAATTAAGGGATATTGTGTATAATACATGTTGAGCATTTATTTTGTTCGCCTACTAAGTAGACATAACTTGTGTAGATTAACCTGTGCCGTAAGGCAAAGGGAGGGATATAGATGGCAGAAATTCGTCTCGGTAAAAACGAATCTTTAGACACAGCTTTAAAGCGTTTCAAGCGTTCTTGCGCTCGTGACGGCGTTTTAGCTGAAGTTCGTAAAAGAGAACATTACGAAAAGCCTTCGGTAAAGCGTAAGAAGAAGTCCGAAGCTGCACGTAAACGTAAGTTTAAGTAATGCGCTACATTACTAAAAGGATTTAAGCGGACTCAGTCGGGTCCGCTTAATTTTATGCTCAATATCTCCGAAAGGAATTAACTGATATGATTTTTAAACCCGCTCTTTGGGTCAAAAACGTCCTCAGTATCGACCAAGATTTTCTTAATGAACATAAAATAAAAGCACTTATATTAGACCTCGACAACACACTGTCTATGCACGGTAATCCCGCCGCTGAAGAGGGGATTCCCGCTTGGTTGGATAAAATGCGTTCTCTTGGCGTAAAAATGATGGTTGTGTCCAATAATACGCATAAGCGTGTTGCTCCTTTGGCGGCAAAACTAGGGCTTGATTTTATTTCTTCAGGTGCAAAGCCTCTCACTTTGGGCATTAATAAGGCTGTACAGGCTCCTGGTGTGCCTAAGGAGAATATTGCTGTTGTAGGTGACCAGATTTTTACTGATGTAATGGGCGGAAATTTTGCTAAAATGAAAACAATTCTTGTTGAGCCATTCCACTTGGAAAAGGGAATACTTTTTAAGGTGAAAAGACCAGCAGAGGGTGTTGTTTTTAAAAGAGATTTCAGTAAGCTTATTGAAAAATGCGTTTGTTCAAATGCAAAGGTCTGTGAAAAATTCTCGTCCCTTGATGATTTTGTGGGGGCGGTTGATTACTGCAAGGGTATGATTGATACAAATAATTTTGAGCTTATCAGCTCAGAGGGG
>JAZUOE010000086.1:0-6918 GCA_045604505.1 Ruminiclostridium sp.
ATCATCTCTGTCATTTTTGCCCTTCTTGTCATCATCATCGTCGTCATCATCTCTGTCATTCTTGCCCTTCCTGTCATCATCATCGTCGTCATCATCTCTGTCATTCTTGCCCTTCTTGTCATCATCATCGTCGTCATCATCTCTGTCATTCTTGCCCTTCTTGTCATCATCATCGTCGTCATCATCTTTGTCATTCTTGCCCTTCTTGTCATCATCTCTGTCATTCTTGCCCTTCTTGTCATCATCATCGTCGTCATCATCTCTGTCATTCTTGCCCTTCTTGTCATCATCGTCGTCATCATCGCCAAACCAAAAATCAAAAATATCATAGAATCCAAAGCCCTTATCGTGTCCGCCTTTGCCATAATTGCTATGACCAATCGCAGATACAGATGTTACATTTGCAGATGCAACAGCAATAACACATATTGTTGCAACCATTGACTTTAATACATTTCTTCTTTTCTTATTCATCATAATTTCCTCCGTAAACATTGTGGTTTATTTTTTCTTCGGTAAGATTTTCCTTACCTTATGTTTCACATTATATCACCTTATTTTGTAATTGTCAACAATCATTTTAAATAAATAATTATATATTTTTATGTCGCTTTATATAAATTTTCACTCTTTTCGGTTACATTTAAACGTTTTCAAGCCAAAACAACTTTGAACTGTAATTTTCAGCTGATATTCTTTTAAATAAAAAAAGAGTGGCTGAACAAACAGCCACCCTTTGCAACAATTCCTTATGTTGATATTTGAAAGGAAATCATGATTTTTTTGGGGGAAATCATTTAACATAAGGACTTTTTGCCATATTCGGTATATCAAAAAATGGATAGTAAATGGCAAATATCACTTGCTTACCATATATAATACCTTCTGAAGTTGAAAATAAACTGATGTAATTGTGATACAAGTGAAAAAAGCAGCCTATATTTTTTCAAATACAGGCAAAAAATTTTCACCTTTTAAAAAATTTAATTCTTTTTTCTCAAAAATAAATAAATGCCATGCTATAAATAAGCGAAAGGTTTTTATAGCCGAAGAAAGAAGGTGATAAACAACCATCGAGCCTTGACAATTTAATCTCACACAGGAAAGATACCCTTTCTTATAATGCCACGACGCAAAATGCAGAGCGTTAAGGACAAGGGTAATACTTCGCCGGAAAGGAAGAAAGGAACCATACTGATGTGAGCAAAAGGATTTATCATTAAAATCCTGAGCGATTTAAAATAAAGTAAAATTTTACAGCGATTAAAAATAGAAAAAATCCATATCGATTAAAAACAAGTAAAATTTCACAGCGGTTTATTAACAAATTTTAAAATACGGACATAAATCCAAAGAACAAAAGGAGTAATCAATATGGTAAATTACGCTGATTTAAAAGGCTACAGCATCAACGAGTTATTATCGTTATCGGATAATGACCTTAAAAATTTTCTTGACAAAATTAAGTCAGATAAACAGCAGGTTCCCACTGAGGAATCTGCTACATGCAAAAACAAAGACAACATTTTTAAAGAAAGAGAGGACGAGCAATGTATAGCTTAAAAACTTTAAATCTTAGCGATAACCATGTTATCGCTAAATCTTTTGATAGTCTTATGAAGAAGGATTTTGACGATATTTTCGCTGAAAATAAGAAAAGAAAGCTTGTTTGCACACCGAAATACTACACGCAGGTTGAAATACGGGCGCTATTCGATAAGCTGTCTGAGGATTCTTATTGTCCCGACGAGGCTTTTGACCAACTTTTAATGGATTACATAAACATACTTAACGGTCATAACATTGTTGACCGCACGGAACCTGCAATGAGTTACTTTGCAGATTTAGCCGGAACATTTTCTGATGCCTTAGAACGTACCGACAATTTAGAGCTGTTTGAAGTATTCCTTTTCATTTCTGTCCACGATTATATTTCATTCAGAGAAATTATCATAGAAGATGCACTTGCATTTCAGTATCTCAGAGATGAGATTTGTGAACTTATAAGTATGTATAACGCATTCAAAAAAAGTAACGTCAGCACTAATCTTAAGGAGATTTCTATAGGCAATATAATGATGTATACTTATTATATATTCAATCTCTTTCCCGGTGTTGGGTATTTAGGTACCGAATCTGAATTAAAGGAGTGTATTGATTTGAAGAATAAAGCAATCAACGTTTTAAAACAACTGTTAGTGTTCGGATATGCTGATGCCTACACTAATTATGACAACAGCGTCAGCATGAATAATTTTCAGTCTATACTTTTAGACGATGATGATTTTCAGGATTATTTAAACAACACAGCCAACGGGGGTGACGAAAATGAATAATAAAAAAGTAACAGTTACACGCGAGGAATTTCCTACCGCAATCAAAGAATTCTTTAATTGCGACGCAAGTGAATTATTTACGGAAGAATGCGATTTTTCCAACAGGGTATTCGGCAAAAATTCCGATGAAAAGCTCCGTCTTTATGAAATACTTGATGAGCTTGATAAGGACAATCACGATTACCTCTTAGCAACTATCACAAAAGCCCAATTTAACCGTCCGAACAGAGAACGTTATGCTTTCTTTTCGCTTGGGGAGTGTGATTGCTCTGCGGCACCCAAATTCTTTGCTATAAAGATAAAGGATTTCTTTGAATTTATGAGCGATTATGTTGACCGCAACTATTACGAAATGATTTATGACGATTTTATAGCAGCCGTAAAGAAAAACTGCCAACAAATCAAAGGCAACTATTTGGAACACACCTTTAATCCCGACGCAAACATTGAGGAAATGTTCAGGCTTGTTGACGACTCCTACACCTACGGCGCTCTTATAAAAGACAGAAACAAGAACGAGTCTGATGTTATCCTGTACAATGCGGATAAAATCATGCGCATTTTGGTTCGTTCCACTTACAAGTGCTATTTTCACAAAACCCCTCAGGGAATAGAAATCAAGCCGGAATGCACACTTAAGACGATTTAACGAAAGGAGAGTATTTATGAGCGCTTTGATAAGTCAGGAATTTGGTTCAGGCAAGACCGCCGATTGCTTGTTTAAAGCAATACAATTAACACAAGCACCTTTATCAGATGACGCAAACACATCTGATTCGACAGTACCAACTGATAATTCTTTAGATTTTGGGCAAGGAAATTAAAATGTCCCCGCTTATCCTTAACGGATAGGCGGGGATTTTTCAGCCCTGATTATTCCTGACCCCACTGTTTGTTGAGCCATTCAATACGCTTGTCAACAAAATTACATATATCGTTTGCGCTGTCGATTTTCCACCATTCGTCACCAAGGTCATTTCTAAGACCTTCAACGCCCTGCCTTACTTCACTGACAGCAGCAGTAAGTGTGCCCTCACTATAAAGCTGTGCCCACTTTTCTTTCACTATATCACTGAACCACTCTGCTTTCATTGCGGTGATGTACCAGGGATTTGAACGGTCCTGCTCACCTACAATGGGCTGGAAGGTACAGGCGAAAAACTTACGGCTTGGATTATCGTTATAAGCCCAGTTAAAGTCCCAAGGAGCCGTAAAGGTCAGCTTTTTCATTGAACTGTCCTTGCTGAAATCCACTGCCATATAAAAGCTGCCCTCACCTACGTCATAATCATGAATAAGCTCATCATGGATAAGCAAAAACGCAAGAGATTCAAGGTCAATTACTGCCTCTGCCGCTTGTTTGGCGGTTTTATAAACGCCCTCTGCTGAAACAACATTGTATTCTTCATCAAACATCATAGGGTTGTCATTTTCGGCAGCCTCATAGAGAATTTTAAATACTCCCTTAGTGTATTTTTCAATAAACGCTTTCTGCTCATCTGTATTTATATCGCTTTTTATTGAATAATCCGCCTCAACAAAGGTGTTTGTCTTGCCGCTGATATCTGTCAGCTCTGCCCCAAGATAATCCATAGTAAAATAAGGGTCATCACCTTCATCAGCATAGTTGTCAATCTCAACCAAATAGCCTATATCAGTACCTTTATCACTTTTCTTTGCCTCATATACATCTACTCTTCCGTCAGCAACCTGATTTTGTTCACAAAGCAGATAAATCCCCTTGAAATAGCCATTTACATAAACGTTTACGTATGTACAATCGGAGCTGTAATATCTGTCCTCAAGAATTGCGTCAGCAAGAGTGAAACCCATATAATCCATTGCAAGATTCCACTGTGATTTTAAAAGGACCCAGTTTTTATATGCCTTACCGTCATGAAGTCCCAGCATATTCTGTTTTTCGTCAAACTTTATGCGGTATGGCTTTTCGTGGCCGTCGGCTGTGGAATTACCTCTTACCTTTACTCCCGCAGCCGCAGAAAAAGCAAAATCTTCATCACAATTAAACACATCAACAACAGATGTAACATACTCCTCTTTCGAAAGAATATCTTTCTTATCAAGAGTAATAATGCTCACCATTGGGAGAGTACGTTCAGCCGAAAGCTTCTTGTAGCGCTTAAGGTATTTTTCACGCTGTTCAGTGTACTGCCCGTACATTTTCTTTGCATTTTCGTCCGCCTTTTCACTAAGAACGTAAGGCTTACCCTCAAGAATTTTCTCAACAGGAGCATCTGTTGTTGTAGTTGCCTCTGTTTCAGGAACAGTTGTAGTTTCGGCTGATGTTTCAACAAAAGTGCTGACTTCAGTTTCAGGTAAAGTTGTGGTTGTAGTCAGCACGGTAGTTGTCGTTTCTGACGTAGTTGTTGCGGTGGTAGTGGTAGTTGCGGCAGTTGTTGTAGTTGTGATTTCAGTTTCAGAGATTTCTGAAACTGCAGTAGTAGTTTCGGATGTTGTTTCAGAAACTGTTGTTGTAGATGTAACAGTTTCCGGCGGCTCAACATTTCCCGAACAACCGCAAACAGATAATATAACAGATGAAATTATAATAGAAACTATAATTTTTTTCAATACTTTCCCTCCTACAAATGAGTTTAATTATATTATAAATCAGAACTACAGTATTGTCAACCCACAATAATATACCTTATGTCCAGTCATCTTTACCGTCCCTGTGCTGTTTAAGGGCAGCGTATCAGAGCAAATGCTTTAGCGAGGAATTTATATTCTTTCGCTCTATTTTTTGACAAATATCTTGAAAGCAACCAAAAACTATGATATAATTAGTTAAATTAAAGTTAATCCCGATTTGAAAGCTGAGGTTTTTATGAAGAAATTACGTTATTCAAAAATTATAGCGCTATTTATGGCTACAGGTATGCTTATGACAGGTTGTGATGTTTCAGACCCGTCTGAAAACACTACAACTACAGCAAAAACAGAAGAAACAACTACAACTCCTAAAGTAACGGAAGAAACAACAACACCTGCCGAAACAGCGGAAACCACAACCGCCCCTGAAAAAACTGAAATTTCCCTTTATACTATTTCACCGGAAATAAATGCAGAATATGATTTATCCGACTCACCTTTTGAAGAATTGTTTACATACACTGTTTTTGACGACCATGTAAGAATTGACAAGTGCTTGAAATTCAGCTCACAGTATGTAATTCCTGAAGAAATTGAGGGCAAAAAGGTTACAGAAATCGGTCAAAACTGTTTCTCTGAAATGGCAGACACATGGTTCGGAGATGAAAGCGCTGTTCAGAAGGTTGTTTTACCTGATACAATTGAAGTAATAAACGACCATGCTATGAGCGGAGTCGGTGCATTTACAGGTACACATATTAATATGCCTAAAAATCTGAAAAAAATCGGAAACTACGCATTTTATGACTGCGGCTGGACTGATGTTACAATCCCTGAAAGTGTAACAGAAATCGGTGAATATGCTTTTTCCGGTGACGGCGGAATGGACACCCCTGATTATCTTCAGCTCGTCAGATTTGAAGGAAATATTGAAACTCTGCCGGAAGGCTGTTTTAGTGACAATGAGTTTCTCGAATATGTATACCTGCCGAAAAATCTTAATTCAATAGGAAAATGGTGTTTCAGAGATTGTAAAAAAATCAAAGAAATAGCAATCCCCGATAGTGTTACCACAATAGAAGATTATGCTTTCCAATCCTGCAACGCACTTGAAAATATAGCATTTTCTGAAAATCTTTCAAATATAGGTTCACAAGTATTTAACGACACACCATTTCTTGCAAATAATCAACCGCTTATTATAAACGAAATACTTGTAGATTACAGCTCAGCAAAAGGTGATGTTGTTATTCCCGATAATGTCAGCGTTGTAGGTAAATATGCGTTTTATGATAATCAGCTTATAACAAGTGCGGTTATTCCAAGCGGTGTTGATATTATTGATGAACATGCTTTCGGCCGATGCAAAGAGCTTGAAAGCGTCAATATCTCCGATACAGTAACAAGGATAGAAAACAGTGCTTTTTCAAACTGCGTAAAGCTTAATAACGTCGTTATTCCCGATAGTGTGACATTTATCGGAAGTGCCGCTTTTAACAAATGTGAAAGTCTGACGGATATCACAATCCCCGAAACAACAACACATATTCACGGCGACGCATTTGAACGTACACCTTTACTTGAATCCAATCAGCCTCTTATCATAAATAATATACTTGTTTGTTATTCTGCCGATGATGAAATAACAGAGGCGGTTATACCCGACGGAGTAACAAAAATATCGCCCTATGCTTTTTACTCTTTAAAACTGACAAGTATAACCATTCCCGATTGCGTAAAGGAAATCGGTGATGGCGCATTCTACAGATGCGAATATCTTACAAGCGTAAGTCTGCCCTCTGATATAATTATTGGCGAAGATGTATTTAAGGCAACCCCCATTGAACAAGACAGCTCACTTATTGAATACAGATAACAACAAATTCAAACGGAGATATTATGATAATTTTCAGAACACGTTTTGACAGAAGAAACGGAAATATTGTCCTATATCCAAAAAATAGTCAAT
>JAZUOE010000087.1:0-22898 GCA_045604505.1 Ruminiclostridium sp.
TTTAAAATTAAAAACAATATTTTTTAACACTTTTAGTATATTTTTTTACAACAACCATTCAGCGTCTATAAATCCATTGCTCCTCGCCGTTGTTACAAATGAGAATATCCTTTTCTTCATCAAAGTAAAAAGTTCTTATACTATCGTATATATTTACCGTAAAGCCACCCTTTTCCATTGTCAGCTTTAACTCCGTCTGTCCCTGTATATCCTCTAAAACAGCGGTTTTTTCGGAAATTTCAAGGCTGTGCGCAACGTTTTCTTCCGCCCTGCCTTTAACAGCAGCGTACTGCGAAACATCTATGCCATTCACCTCACTGAATACCCACACACCCTCAATTTTCTTAGGGCTCAGACTACAGCCGGATATACATAATAATAGCAGTAATACTGAAATAATCAGATATTTTTTCATTAATTACCCCTGCAAAATACAGCGGTACCCTTTTACAGAGTACCGCTGATTATATTATTAACTATTTGCATTTGCAATATTGTAAAGCTCGTCTGTTGACGTGCGAATATCTTCAGCAATATCTCCGATTAAGTTACCTGTTTCAGTTGTAGAGGCAACATTACTTTCAACGCCCTCCATAACATCTGCAAGGTCCTTAACTGTTCCTTCAATTTCAGATGCAATTCTAAGCACTCTTGCTGTTTCACTCTTAACAAGCTCGTCATTTTCTTCAACAACAGCGGTGGTTGCCTTCGTATTTGCGGCAAGAGTTCTGATTTCTCCCGCTACAACAGCAAAGGTCTTACCTGCCTCACCTGCTCTTGATGCCTCAACTGATGCGTTGATAGAAAGAATATGTGTCTGCTCGGTAATTGTTCTGATAGAATCTGCCATCTTGTGGTAAACATCGTTAACCTTGATAATGCCGGAAACCGCCTCGTTGATTTCAGCGCATTTACCTCTGAGGAGCTGGAGTTCGTCCTTAACACCTGACATTCCTGCTGCGTTTTCGTTACTCTTTTCGCCGATAAGAGTTGAGTTATCACAAATCTTACCTACGTTCTCTGTAATATTTACAACTGTATCAACAATAAGCTGGTTACGGTTTCTGATTTCCTGGTTAGCCTGTACCGCCTTCTGATGTTCAAGTTCAGTCAGCTTAACTGAATACTGGTGGCAGTTTTCGGGAACGTTGATGCCTTTAGCAATAGCGGTTGCCATTGTTTCACAGGACTTATATCCACAAGCACGGCAATCGAAATGCTGCTCTGTATAAGTCTTTTTCATAAGAAGTGCAAAAGCATTCTTAAGTTCCTGCTCAGTTATCATTTTTTCCTGTACGTTCTTAGGCTCATAGTGTCTTATGAAATCCTCAAGACGGAGCTTTTTATCAAATAACTGGAACTGCTTATCACTCTTTGGCCAACCTGTAGTCTGTTTTTCACGCTCAGAGAATGCCTGTTCGCCGATTCTTCCTGCTTTAGAGAAGTAGTGGAAAATATCCTTTTCGTTAAAATTAGTACCGGGACCTGAAATACAACCGTTAGCACAGCTTAAAACGTCATAAACCGCAGGACGTTCGCCTTCCTTAGCGTTGTAATAATAATCAAGCTCAGTGTAAACGTGAGAAACACCCTCACAGTTTCTTACATCAAGACCGGGCACAGCGTGGAGTAAGCATTCCTTAAGTCCGCCGGGCTTAGGATAAATCTTACCGCAGTAGCAGTCAGGGTTATCAAATTTGAATGTAACGTCCTTATCATATTTATAGTTCTTATTCATATACTCAACAAAACGCTTATAGGTTACGTTGTATTGAACAAGTCCTGTTTCATCAAACTCAAATCTCTTTGCGATACAAGGAGAAATACAAGCAATATCACCCTTGATTCCCATATACTTACGCAGATAAACCGCAGTACAGGAAATAGGAGAATGGATAGGAGAAAGTGAAGGAATAAGGTCATGTCTGTGCTTTAACACATATTCTGTAATAGCCGCACAAGGCTGAGAAACTATTTTTCTAACCTTCTTTTCCTTAAGCGCCTTTATGTGCATATATGTACAAATATCCGCACCTAAAGAAACGTCATAAATCAGCTTTACGCCAAGCTCTCTCAAATATGCCAACATAGCGTCTGCGTCAGGCTCAGTGATACGGAATGCAGGAGCAACAATAACTGTAATATCCGCTCTTCCTCTTATAGCAGCAAAGAAACGGTCAGTATCATCTGTATATGTACGTGCCTCATGAACACAGCTCTTTACGCATTCGCCGCAGCCGATACACTTATCCTTATTAATATGAACAATAGAATGAGTGCCGTCCTCAGAAAGCACAGCCTCATTTGCCTCAAGCACGGGACAGACTCTTATACAAGCGTTACAGCCTATGCATTTATCCTTGTTAATTGATACATACATATAAAAATACCTCTCAATTATTTAGTCAATGATTTATTTATTCCTCTCCGCATTTTGATATATGTATACAATTAAATTATACATCATTTTTACATTAAAGTCAATAAATTTATGTATTTTTCACAATTTTTGGAAAAACATACAATTTAACTGTTTATTTTTTAACAATATCGTACAATTTACGGCTAAAAAACAGCAAATTTCCTTTAGATAAGCCTATTTGTTACCCATAACAAACAAAAAAGGCGGCAGATTGCCGCCTTTAGTTTATAATGTTTCCTTCTCTGTATTTGTTGTGCTTTCAAGTTTGCTTTTAAAACGTGTAATCAGAATGATAAGCACAATTCCAAGTACTGCCTCAACCGCAAGAAGTGCGCCTGAAACAATCATAATTGATGTACCGAAAAATTCAGGGAAAATAAGTATAAGCGCACCTACAACGCAGGTTATGATTGCGATAATCAAAAATATAAACCACTGTGCAAATTCAAGCTTTTTCATAATAAAAGCCCTCTTGCAGCTTGTAAGTCCTTCAAAAATAATAAAGACGCCTAAGATAATGGAAGTGACATTCACAATTGTTTCTGCCTGTGCAATAAAAGCAATACCAAGTGCTGCGGAAATTACACCTGAAAGCACTCCCTGTCGGAATGAAGAATTATTATTCATAAGGTATGAGATAAGGTTAAACACACCCACTCCGGCTAAAATTGCACCTAAAATAACAGTGAGGATTTTTGTACCTATATCGGGGTAAATAATGAGAAAAATACCAAGTACAAGCTCTACTAATGCCATAATGACATACAGGGGCTTTACTTCGGAATTTGCGTCCTCAATTATCTCTGATAAATTCTTTACTTTCATTCCGTTCACTCCTTCGCTTTTATTGACTTAATAATAACATATTCTACCTTCTTTTGCAATAGTAAACACAAATATTTTTATCTGTAAATCCATTGACAATACTTGTCCGCAGTGATATAATTAAACAAAATTATGCGAGGTGTTTTTATGAGTAAACCTACACATCTTATTGACCTTAACGATGTTACCGTATCACAGTGGAATTCAATTATAAAACTTGCCCACGACATTATGGAGGCCCCTATGGTGTACGCCGGTGCTTGTCGTGGAAAAATCATGGGCACACTCTTTTATGAGCCCTCTACACGTACGCAGATGAGTTTCCAAACCGCAATGCTCCGTCTTGGTGGCGGCATTATCGGTTTTGATAATCCTTCAACCTCTTCCGTTGCAAAGGGCGAAAATCTTAAGGACACAACCAAGATTGTCAGCGGTTATGCAGATATTCTTGTTATGCGACATTATCTTGAGGGAGCAGCTAAGGCTGCTGCTCTTACTGCAGATTGCCCTGTTATTAATGCCGGTGACGGCGGTCATCTCCACCCTACACAGACACTTACTGACCTTCTTACCTTAAGTGAGGAAAAAGGCAGACTTACTGATTTAACTGTAGGTTTCTGCGGCGATCTGAAAAACGGCAGAACTGTTCACTCCCTTTTAAAGGCATTATCCTGCTATGAGGGAAACCGCTTTATACTTGTATCAACCCCTGAGCTTAAGGTTCCTACCTATATAAAAGACTACATTTCCGCTAGTGGAAAAACCTACAAGGAATATAACACCCTTGAGGAAGCTCTCCCTGAACTTGATGTGCTTTACATGACACGTATTCAGCGTGAGCGTTTCGCTAGTCCTGAGGAATATGAATCACAGAAAAATGTATATTGCCTTGACGCAGAGAAAATGAAGATTGCTCCTAAGGATTTGATTGTTCTTCACCCTCTGCCAAGAGTTGATGAAATTGCCGTTGAGGTTGACGATGACCCACGTGCCCTTTATTTCAAACAGGCTAACTACGGCATGTATGTTCGTATGGCGCTTATACTCTCTATGCTTGATTTTAAAATGACCTGTAAGCCCCTTCTCACAGGCGAGGTTGTAAAAGATGTCAAGTGTACAAATCCTAAGTGCATCTGCTCTACCGAGCCTTACCTTCCTCATAGTTTCAGACGTACAGGCGATGTACTTGAATGCGAATATTGTGACGAAAGAATACTTTTATAATTATAAGGCGGTGCGTGAGGCAATACCCACGCACCTTTTCCTATAAGGAGAGTATTAAATGACCGTATATATCATGAAAATTGAAAGCCATGAAAATCTTCTCCCCTTTTTATCGGAGCAGCGGCTCAGCATTGTAAACAATATAACAAGCGAAAAGGTAAAGGCGGAAAAAATCTGCTCTTACGCGCTCCTTCGCTATGCTCTTTTTATGGAATATGGTGTTACGGAGCCACCCATTTTCACTTACGGCCAAAGAGAAAAACCTTACCTTGAAAACTACCCCGAAGTTTTCTTCAATCTCAGCCATGCGGGTGGATATTGTGCCTGTGCAGTGGGCGATGAGGAAATCGGTGTTGATTTGCAGGATTATCGTCCTATGAGGGATAATATAAGTTTTAAAATATGCACAAAAAATGAGATAATGGAAGTTTACGGCGGCGAAAGTCCTTCCCCGTCAGAAACAACCTGCCGTCTTTGGTGCATGAAGGAAAGCTATGGAAAATTCACCGGAAAAGGCTTTGCAGAGGGCTTTGACAGTATAGAAACAGGAGATTTGAGAAAAAAAGGATTGCTTAAATGTATTGACCTGACTCTTGACGAAAATTTATTTTTCCTGTCTGTGTCAGCAAACAAGCCTGTTTCAGAAATCGAAACTGAAATCCTTACCGAAAAGGATTTACGATATATTTTGTCATAATATCCAAAAAACATGACTGTTTCATATAGTAAATTGTTGACAAATTTCAATAAAAGGAGTATAATTATATAAATGAACAGCAAAAAGGTATGTCATTGCTTTGGTGCAGGAGATTTCTATGGTATTTCTCAGAAAATCGACCCTGATGACCTGGTAATTGCCGCTGACGGCGGACTTACGGCTGCAAAATCCTGCGGCATAATTCCCCACTGCATTATCGGTGATTTTGACTCTCTAGGAAGTATTCCGAAAGGTGAAAATATAAAAATCCTTCCCTGTGAAAAGGACACAACCGATATGTTCGAGGCGGTCAATGCAGGTATGGAAATGGGCTGTGAGATATTTCATCTTTACGGCTGCACAGGGGGACGTTTTGACCATACTCTTGCCAATATACAGATGATGAAGTATTTTACCGAAAAAGGAATGAGGCTTTTCCTTTACGGTGAGGACTACACAATCACCCTTTTAAACGGCGGAACAATGTATCTTGACGGTAAAAAGGGCAGTTATGTATCTGTATTTGCCCTTTCGGATAATGTAACAGGTGTTACACTGAAAAATCTGAAATATCCGCTGGAAAATCACACCCTTACAAGTAGTTTTCCTTTAGGCGTCAGCAATGAAATGACCGGAAAAACGGCGGAAATTTCCGTCAGGGAAGGAACCCTTGCTGTTTACTATACGAAAGGAACCGATTGATATGAAAAAAACTGTTATAACAATTTCAAGAGAATACGGCTCAGGCGGAAGAATTATCGGAAAGAAGTTAGCAGAGGCATTAGGCATCAGCTTTTATGACGGCGAACTCCTTTCTTTGGTTGCCAAAGAGAGCGGATATACTGTAGAATTTGTCCGTCAGAATGACCAGAAAAAAACTCAGAGCCTTTTATATCATCTTTACATGGGAAGTCAGATTCTCCCTGCCTCCGATATGATTTTTATTGCACAGTCAAAGGTTATCAAGGATTTACATTCTAAAGAAAGCTGTGTAATTGTCGGCCGTTGTGCAGATTATGTTCTCAGAGGAAAAGAGGACGTAATAAACATATTTATCCACGCTCCTATTGAAAGCCGCGCGGCTAGAGTTGAAAAGGAGTACTCCGAAAAAGCTGATAACTACAAAACATACGTTATGAAACAGGATAAGAGCCGTGTAGCTTATTATAACTACTTTGCAGATGACGCATGGGGTAAAGCTCAGAGCTATGACCTTTCCATAAATTCAGATGTGGGCATTGACGAGGCTGTAAAAATCATTGTAGATTATGTTAAAGCAAAACAAGGTGAATAATACAAACGGACGGTAATAAGCTTACCGTCCGTTCTCTTTTATGCAATTTCAAAGCCGACAACAATCTCATAATCACCAAGCTTGATTCTGTATTCGTAATCACCCTTTTTGATTACGGTTGCCTTTTTGCCTGTATCAAAATTGAAGTTGTAGTCTGCAAAATACTGAATATCTTCAGATTTTCCACCTGCCTTCAGCATACAAAGCACATCATCAATTCCGTGAGGCAATGCCTTGCCTTTTCTCCAAAGGTCACCCGAATCTGCGTGTTCAACCGTTTCCTTGCTGTTGTTCACATAAATGAATTTGGCTTTCTTTCCGCTTAAAAATACCTTTGTCTTGTCTGCGTAAGCATAAACAGTTGGCTTTTTGCCGTCTACCCATGTTTTGCCGTTGTTTTTGCTGACATAAACCTTGCCTGTTTTAGTATTGGTAACAACAATCTCGCCTGTACGTGCGTGTTTCAATCCGTCCCAAACGCCGTTCTTGTCAAAATAGCAAAGTTCGTCATCTATTACTGCCTTGCCTGTTACCATATAGCCGTCTTTACCTGCATAATAACGGTCACCGTATTTGGTTTTTATCCACTTGTTTTTAACAAGCTTACCGTCCTTGTAGTAACGTCTGCCCTTTGCGGAATTTGTCCAGCCTGTGTATTTACCCTTATATACACCGTTTGCGGAGAATTTATAACGTGTGCCGCTTATAGTAAGATTACTGGTTGCCAACTGACCGTTTTTCCTAACGTAATATTCATTGCCCTCAGCTTTTTGCCAACCTTTTTGGCTGGAATCCAACACCGCCACCGTCACATCACAATTTTTGTTTGCGGTAATTAAAGCAGTTGTATCCTCTCTTACAGGCTTTAATCTGTATCCGACCTGCTGATATACAACAATATCCGTAACAGTGCTTTTTGCGTCTACTCCCGCCTTTGAAAGCAGTTCATCTCCCGTATAAACCGTTCTTTCACTGAGATTTACACTGCATTCGTAGGTCACGTAACCTGCAGTAAATTCAATTTTTGCGTACATGGCTAAATTATTATCACTTGTTTCAATGTTATCATACACAAAGGAAACTATAGCCTTTCTCTCCTGAAAGAGCTTTATCTGTGATGATGAAAGAACTGCCGCCTCAATACGTTCTCCGCCTTTACCGTTCTCATACCTATCTCTCACAGTATGCTCTGTAGGTGACGCTAAACGTACGGCACTTACATCAGTAGCAAGTGTGGTTACTGCAAGTAATACGGAAACTGCGCTTAATAATGCTTTTTTCATAATATACCTTTCCTTTCCAAATCTGACAATTTTTTGCCCTTCATTATATAAAACGAAGGAAAGGTCATTCAGGTGACAAAAAATTATAAAAATTTTTATTTTAGAGGAATTTTAACCACATACTCCATAAACTCTGCCGTTTTGTTGCGCTGTGCCTCGCACTTTATACCTGCCTCTTTCATTGCGTCAATAGTTTTATTAAATGTATTTATGTATAAATTTACCGGGCAGAAGGTCCAGCGTTTTTTAGTGGCAGCCTTTGGCTTTCCCGCCAACAGTTCGTCAACATATCTGTCCGCCTGTACTGTATTAAGCTGATTTGCGCTGATATGCTCGATTGCCTCCTTGCGTTTTGAAGAATCCAACCGCAAAAGCGCCCTAGCCTGTCTTTCGTTCAGCTTGAAACGTAATACAAGCGCCTTTTCCTCGTCTGTCAGTTTAAGCAATCGCAGTTTATTTGCAATAGTGGATTGAGCTATGCCAAGTCTTGCCGCTGTTTCCTCCTGCGTCAAGCCGTAATAATCAATCAGGTTTTTTATAGCATAAGCCTCTTCCATATAATTCAAATCCGCTCTCTGCAAATTTTCAAGCACAGCTAAAACAGCGCTGTCCTTTGTGGTTGTTTCGATAATTATACAGGGCACATACGCCATATTCAGCAGTTTACAAGCTCTCAGCCGCCTTTCTCCTGCAATAAGCTCGTAGGTAAGTCCGTTTTCCAAGCGGCGAACAGTTAAGGGCTGTAAAATTCCGTTCTGCTGAATGCTGACAGCAAGGCGGGAAAGCTCATAATCATCAAAAATCATTCTTGGCTGAGCAGGGTTTGGGGCAATAGAGCAGACAGGGATTTCCACCACCTTATTTACAGCATTCTGTGTAGTCTGAACATTATTTTTCTGAAATATTGACATTGTTTTTACCTTCCTTTCCAGTGGCTTGTCTTGATTGCATTATAGCACCCGCTATTCAGGATTTCCAGTACAATTTCCCGCTGAAATACGGGTTTTTACACCATTTGGTGACAGTATTCCCTCGTTATTTTCAAAAAGGCAGAAAAGCTGATAAACACAAAAGTCGTAAACCGACACAATAAATCGAAAAGAAATCTGCAGAAAATGTCAAAGGCAGGAGCATAAGCCATGCTCCCGCCTTAAAATTGTAACCATTTTGTAATAATTTGTAACCGTTTTGTAATTGCTTTTTAGATTTTAAAGTGATATACTTTAACTTGTGAAGAACTATCTCTGCTTTGCTCTTGCGGCACTGACATAGCCATCGCTGTAATAGGCAATAACGCTCTTTTCCCGCTTTTCGTCCAGGTCAAAGCCCTTTACGGTCATTCCCGAAAGATTCATAAGCTCAGCAACCCTCACCTCATTCACATTACAACGAATGACGTTTATACCGCCGCAGACAATGACAAATTCACCGTTCATAACGTTAATTGCGCCGTTTTCTCCCAGTTTTTTCTCTCTGAAGGTTTCGTTATCTCTCTCAGTAACATATTTTATAGGACATTTATCAAATTTCATAAGTAAATCCAGCGGCATAGTGTCCTTATTCTTCTTATTTTTGAAAAACATACCCTTTTCTCCTCATATTTACAGCGTTTTTTGTAATATTATTGTACCATTTGCCCCGAATAATGTCAAGGTTTGTGCATACCTACAATTGACACAAAACGAAAATACGTGTAAAATTAAACTGGTTATGTTTATATTTAAATAAAGTATTAATCTGCACCTGCAGAAAAGGAACTGATATAAATGGAAAATAATCTTAAATTATGTATGGGCTGTATGAGCCATAAGGAATATGACGGTCCCTGTGAAATATGCGGATATACAGACGATATGCCTGTTCTTCCCTCATACCTCGCACCCGGAACTGTGCTTATGAACCGTTATATACTTGGCAGAATGTTGGCTCATAACGGCGAAAGTGCAGTTTACATCGCTTATGATACAGAAAAAAATAAGGTTGTAGAAATAAAGGAGTATATGCCTGACTTACTCTGCACACGTAAAAAAGGCGAAAACACTATTGTTGTCAACAGCGACTCTCTCCCCCTCTACAAATCATATCTCTCTGAATTTGCTGACCTGTATAAAACGCTGATGAACAATGATGAAACAGAAAGCGTTCAGAAAATCTACGGCATTTTCTCTGAAAATAATACAGGCTATGTTGTTATGGAGCGCCTTAAGGGGGTTGCTCTTTCCGAATATCTTAAAAATTTCGGCGGCATTATGAACTGGGAAACTGTAAGAGAAATCTTCCCGCCCCTTTTCACCGCCTTGAATATTCTCCACTCCTGCGGTATTGTCCACAGAGGGTTAAGCCCTAATTCGATTTTTATTGACGAAAGAGGCAGACTTAAGCTGATTGCTTTTGGAATTTCCGCAAGTCGCACTGCCGACTCCAGCCTTAATCATGAGCTGTTTACCGGCTACGCTGCCCCTGAACAGTATTCTCTCTCCGAAAGGCAAGGCGGCTGGACAGATATTTACGGTATATGTGCAGTACTTTATCGTGTACTTACAGGTGTTGAGCCTCAGGCTGCTGATACAAGGGTCCGTGACGATTCTATGGCTGAACCGTTCCTTGTAAATCACTCTATCCCCTCAAATGTTTCCAGAACAATCATGATGGGACTTAGCTTAGACCAGGACCAGCGTATCCATAACGTAAACGTCCTTGTAGGAAAGCTTTTTGAACAGCCTAAGGACGAAGATGACATGGGCGGTCCCGTAAGACCTTTGGTTGCCGCTGAAAATATCCCCCCTGTTCGTGAACGCAAGACTCCGGCAAAAAAGCCTGTGAAGTCTGCCCCTAAGGGCAAAAAGAAAAGCAAGAAAAATGAAAAATCAAATATAGGTACAATTGTGGGTGTGTCTATATTCTTGGCTATTGTTACAGGATTTATCATTGCTATCGCTTACTTCTCCAAGCAAACAGCACAGCTGACAAATCCCTCTCAGACCACAACTGCCATTACCACAACCACCGTTACCACCCCGCCTATTACAACAAAGGCGCCTGTCACCACTACTACCGCTGACCCTGTGGCTAACGAAGAGAAGATTGTACTTCCCGACTTTGTGGATTATTTCTATACAACCCTTGAATCCCGCTATTCTATGCTTGTATTCACACCCGAATATGAGTACAACAAGGATTATGCCGCAGGTATCGTCTTTGAACAGGAAATTGAGGCAGGTACAGTTGTTACAGGCGGCACTGAAATCAAGCTTAAGGTCAGCAAGGGACCCGAATCTGTTCAGCTCCCCGATTATGTTGGCAAAAAGCTGATTGATTACACCAACGAACTTGGTAAGCTTGGTATAAAATACGACACCGAAGCTGAAGAAACCTCTGAATTCAAGGGCGGTTATGTTGTACGCTGCGACAGAGAAATCGGCGAAGATATTCTTCTTTCTGAAGAAGATGATGTTGTAATTGTATATTACGCTGTTCCTCCCAAAACTACCACTACTGAAAAGGAACCTGAGCCCGAAGAAGAGGAGCAGGAAGAGGAACCTGAACAGACTACGGCTGCCACTTCTCCCGATGTTCCAAGCGATAGCCGTGAACATCTCCGCGACGAGGAAAGTCACAGATTCAACCCCGAAAACGCAGAAAGATAAAGAACAACCGAAAGGAAAACAAACAGATGGATTTAAGCGCAATCCGTGCTGAAATAGACAAAATTGACGAGCAGCTTGTAGCGTTGCTGGAAAAAAGGTCACAGTTGGCTTGTGATGTTGCAAGATATAAAAAGGAAAACAATATGGAGGTTTTCCAACAAGGCCGTGAGCAGTTTATTCTTGATAAGGTCAGCGATTCTGTATCCGAAGAAATGAAAAGCAGTGCTGATATTATCTTTAAAACTATAATGGATTTGTCAAAATGCCGTCAGTGGCAGATGCTGACAGAAAAAAGAGATTTTAAAATCCATAAATTCATGGGCGGCAGACCTCTTGCCGCAACTGTCACTAAGGGCAGCTATTCTGCTGTTGCCTGTGATAAATTCTTTGACGGAAAATGCGATGTAAAGTACTTCCGCCATTTTGACGAGGTTTTTGAGGCTGTAGAAAAGGGCGAAGTTGATTACGGCGTACTTCCTATTGTCAATTCAACCGCAGGTGACGTCAGCGCAACCTTTGACCTTATGGGAAAGCATAATTTCTATATATGCAAAACCGCCTCTATTCATATTTCCCACGTACTTGCCGCTAAAAAGGGCGTTAGCTTAAGCGAAATTAAAACAGTACATTCTCACGAAATGGCAATGAAACAGTGCAGCACGTTTATTGCCGAGCACGGTCTTACTCCCGTTGAGGCTAGTACAACCGCTAAGGGTGCTGAACATGTTGCAAAATCCGCTGATATGGACTGTGCCGCTATCTGCTCTGCCTCTTGTGCAGAAATGAACGGACTGGAGATTTTAGCCGAAAATATTGCTGATATAAAGGATAACTACACCCGCTTTATTCTGATTTCAAAAAGGCTTGAGGTTTCGGAAAATGCGTCTACAATTTCCCTTTCCCTTACCCTTCCCCACACACCGGGTAGCCTTTACCGTCTGCTGACACGCTTTTCCTATTGCGGACTTAACCTTTCAAGAATTGAAAGTAAACCTATGCCCTCAGGCTTTGCAGATATGAAAGATGATGCCTTTGATTTCATCTTCTACCTTGACTTTGTTGGCAGTATCAGAAATGATTCAGTTGTAAAGCTGCTGAATAATTTAGAGGACGAAATGAAATACTACCGTTTCTTAGGAAACTATGAGGAAATTACCGAAGAAGTCATTGCGGATAAATAACAACTTGGCTTGGCTAAATTACGGTAAAATGTTAAAAAATTTACAATATTTTATTAAAAAAAGACGTAAAAGACTTGTTTTTTACGTCTTTTTATTGTATAATGTATTATGGAAAATTATTATGGGTGTTTATGTGCGAATATAATGCCCATTCCAAAAATAAGGCGGAAAAATAAGTATTCCGCCATAAATGACTGGAGGATTCTCAAGTGGCAAGAAAGACATTGGCTGAAATGGAGCAGACGCTCACAGACAGCAAGGCAAGACAAAGAATTGTTTCTCTCTTTGACGAGGACAGCTTTGTTGAAATTGATAAGTTTGTTTCCCCCGACGGCGAAACAGCAGGTGTTATCACAGGCTGCGGCACTGTTGAGGGCGTTCCGGTTTTCGCATTCTCACAGGACGTAACCGTTAAGGGCGGCGCTATGTGTAAGGCGGCAGCAGCTAAGATTTCCAAAATGTACGAAATGGCAATCAAAAACGGCGCTCCCGTTGTTGCTATCTATGACAGCAAGGGCGGTAATATTGCTGAGGGCGCAGCTACATTAAAGGCTTATGCAGATATTGCAGCTGCAAGTGCAAAGCTTTCAGGCGTTGTTCCTCAGATTTCCCTTATCGCAGGTGTTTGCGCAGGTGCAGCAGCTATGACAGCTTGTATGGCTGACTTCGTAGTTATGACTGAAAGCGCTGAATTCTTTATGACTGCTCCCTTTGTTGCAGCTGACGGAAACATTGAAGGTGCCGGTACAGCAGCAAATGCAGCTAAATCAGGCGTAGCAGCTATGGTTGAAAAGGACGATAACGGCGCAATTGCAAAGGTAAGAGAGCTTATCTCCATTCTCCCTGCAAATAACCTTGAACCCGGCTGGAATCAGCCTATTGACGAGGACATAAATAACGTTGAAATCACAGAATCCCTCAAGGGCATTGACTTAATCAAGGCTGTAGCAAATAAGGACGGCTTTGTTGAACTTTATAAGGATTTCGGCAGCTGCTCTGTTGCATTAGGCGGTTTAGGCTGGAGAACAACAGGCTTTGTTTCCGCAAACGGTAAGCTTAACGCTGCTGACAGTGCAAAAATCGCACGTTTTGTTTCATTCTGTGACGCATTCTCAATCCCTGTTGTTACAATTCTTGACAGCGAGGGCTTTGACGGCGGTGTAGCTGCTGAACTTGCAGGAAGTGTAAGAGATACAGCTAAACTTGCACAGGTATACATGAGCGCAACTACAACTAAAATTACAGCAATCACAGGCAAGGCTTACGGCAGCGTTTACTGTGCATTTGCTCCCGCAAGTGATATGGTAATTGCTCTTGAAAGCTCCGTTATCTCTGCGGCAGCTCCTAAAGCAGCAGTAATCTTCCTTAAGGGCGACGAGCTTAACGGTGCAAACGAGGCACAGCTTATTGCTGACTATGAAAATAATGAGGCATCTCCCTTCACACTTGCCGCTCAGGGTAATGTTGACAGAGTAATTGAGGCTTATGAACTCCGTGATGCAGCTCTCAATGCCGTTGAAATGTTCAGCAGCAAGAGAGTTGACTCTCCTAAGAGAAAGCACATCAATTTTGTTTATTAATAGAAAGGATTTATGACAATGAAAAGATACAATATCACCGTAAATGGTACAGCTTATGACGTAACAGTAGAAGAAACAGATGCAAGTGCAGCTCCTGTTGCTGCAGCTCCCGCTCCTAAGAAGGCAGCAGCTCCTAAGGCTGCAGCTCCCGCAGGTGGTCAGGGTAACGTAAAGATTGAGGCTCCTATGCCCGGTACAGTTATGGACGTTAAGTTAAAGGTTGGCGATAAGGTTACGAACGGTACTCCTATCGTTATAATTGAGGCTATGAAGATGGAAAACGAAATCCCCGCTACATGCGACGGTACAATTGCATCTATCAACGTTAACAAGGGCGATTCCGTAAACACAGGTACACTTATCGCTACAATCAACGCATAATTACAACGTTAAACTGAAAGGAAAAAAACAATGGCACAGGTTAAAATTACCGAAACCCTTTTACGTGACGCACATCAGTCACTTCTTGCTACACGTATGACAATGGACGAAATGCGTCCGATTTTAAGCACAATGGACAAGGTTGGTTTCCACTCAGTAGAATGCTGGGGCGGTGCTACTTTTGACTCCTGCTTACGTTTTCTTAACGAAGACCCCTGGGAAAGACTCAGAACTTTAAAGAAGGAAATGCCTAACACTAAGCTGCAGATGCTTTTCAGAGGACAGAATATGCTGGGCTATCGTCACTATGCTGACGACGTTCTTGAATACTTTGTTCAGAAGTCTGTTTCCAACGGCATTGACATTATCCGTATTTTCGACGCTCTTAACGATATCAGAAACCTTGAAACTGCTGTTAAGGCAGCTAAGAAAGAGGGAGCAGAAACTCAGATTGCTATTTCCTACACCTTAGGCGATATTTTCACAACCGACTACTATGTTGATTACGCAAAGAAGATTGAGTCTATCGGTGCTGATTCTATCTGTATCAAGGATATGGCTGCTCTCCTTACACCTTACGAAACAGAAAAGCTTGTAAAGGCTCTTAAGGCTAACGTTAAGATTCCGATTCAGCTCCACACACACTACACATCAGGTCTTGCATCTATGTGCCTTTTAAAGGGTATTGAGGCAGGTGTTGACATTATTGATACAGCAATGTCACCCTTAGCCTTAGGTACATCTCACGCTCCTACAGAATCTATGGTTGCTGCTCTTCAGGGTACAGAATACGATACAGGTCTTGATTTAAAGCTCCTTACTGAAATCAGAGATTACTTTATGGGACTCCGTAAGAAGTATATCGACAGCGGACTTCTTGACCCCAAGATGTTGGCAGTTGACGCAAACGCTCTTATTTATCAGGTTCCCGGCGGTATGCTCTCCAATCTCCTTTCTCAGTTAAAACAGGCTGGAAAGTCCGATAAGTTTGAAGAGGTTCTCAGAGAAGTTCCCCGTGTTCGTGAGGACGCAGGTTTCCCGCCTCTTGTTACACCTACATCTCAGATTGTTGGTACACAGGCTGTATTCAACGTAATTATGGGTGAACGCTACAAGACAGTTACAAAGGAATTCAAGGGTCTTGTTAAGGGTGAATACGGTAAGACACCCGCTCCTATCAGCCCCGATTTCCGCAAGAAGATTCTTGGCGACGAGGCTCCTATTGATTGCCGTCCCGCAGACTTAATTGCTCCTGAGCTTGATAAGCTTAAGGCTGAGGCTGCAAAGTGGACAGAGCAGGAAGAGGACGTATTAAGCTATGCTATGTTCGGACAGGTTGCTGAAAAGTTCTTTGAAAAGCGCCGCGACAAGAATAACGGTATCGACAATGTTCACGCTGATAAAGCAAACAAGGTTATGCCTGTTTAATTAAATTAATAAAGACGGAGTTTTTGCTCCGTCTTTTTTATTATTTTTTGAAAAATTTGTCAAAAAAGTATTGCATATTCCTAATTAATTGTATATAATAAAAATAGTAACCCTATTTATTGCGCCGAAAGGAGCTGCTGCTGTTAAATGAAAAAACAGAAAAGACTTAATATTGGCGTTATGATTCATTACCTCGATAATGATTACTCAAAAATATTGCTGCGGGGTATAGTGAATGCTGCAGAGGAAATGGACGTAAACCTTGTAATTATGCCGGGCCGTTCTCTGAACTGTCAGCTTAACGATTTAAAACACACTACATACGAATATCAATACAATACCATATATAGCTTTGCAACCGCACAAAATCTTGACGCACTTATTGTTTCTGCAGGAACAGTGGGTCAGTTTGTTACGCCCGATGTGTTCAGGAAATTTTTAGACGGATTTAAGAAAATACCCGTTATCACCCTTGAAAGTGTTGTCAGCGGTTATCCCTGTATCCGCCTTTCAGGCAGCGGTATCAAAAATATTGTTAATCACCTTATTACCGAGCATAACAGAAAGCATATTGCCTTTGTTTCAGGACCTAAGGGTAATACTGACGCTGAAGAACGTCTTAGCTACTACCGTCAGGCATTGGAAGAAAACGGAATGGAATTTAATCCCGATATGGTTGCCTACGGAAGATTTTCCGAATACTGCGTTGACCTTGTAGGAGAGCTTTTAGACCGTAATAAAGGCAAAATTGACGCTATATGCTTTGCTAACGACATGATGTGTAAGGGCGGTTATACCGCTATTGAGCAAAGAGGTCTGGTTGTAGGAAAGGATATTTCTGTTACAGGTTATGACGATTCTGAAATTGCGTCAACCTTAACACCTCAGCTTTCTACAATCCGTGCTGATGCCTCTATGCTTGGTTTCCGTGCCTTAAAAGAGGCAGTTAAATTAGCAAACGGACAGAATGTAAAAGACCTTACAAACCTGGAATCCACAAGCGTAAAACGTCAGTCATGCGGTTGTGACGCATTATGGAGCGATTATTCCTCAAGTCAATCTGAAACTATCAGAAACAAATCTGCTGAAGAATTAGCAGGGTTTGTTATAAACGAATATATTTCCGGAATTGCAAAGTCCAAAACAGCATTAGTTAAAGAGCTTGAGGATATAATTGTAAAATTCTTTGAATATATCATCACTATGGACGAAACTGACCCCTCTGACCAAAGAGGCATATTTAACGACATACTTTCAAGCGGTTTGATTTCAACCATTTCTCCCGGTACATTCATAGACCTGCTGAGAGCAGTACGCTTTATTTCTGTAGTTTTGTGTAACGACAATCACGAAAAAATTCTTTCTGTTCATAATATAATTGAGCAGGGCTTTGACGCTGTTTCAGACTACCTGCTTTATTGTAATGCCAACGATAAGAATGAGCTTACCTTTACCCATTTTCTTATCAACAATATTTCAAAGGATATGTTGGTTGCGGGAAATGATGAGGAAAAAAGATACCTGTCTATTGTTGAAAATCTCTCACGTGTACACATGAATTGCAGCTACATATACACTTATGAAGAGCCTATTATAAGCCGCAGTAATTCAGATTGGAAAAGACCGCAGTATATGTACTTAAGGTCATATCACGATGATGGAAAAGTGGTTTCGGTACCACCCTCTGAGCAAAAAATAAGAACCTGCTCTTTCCTTAATAAAATGAGTGACCACCGCCGCACTCTTGTATTGTTCCCGCTTTTTACAAATGAGGAAAACTACGGTATTATTGCCGCTGATATTGAGTTTGACTATTACCCTTATGTTTATTCAATTGCGCCTCAGATTTGCACGGCAATAAAGCTGACTGACCTTGTAAAACAGCTTGAAAATTCCCTTGACGCTGCTACATTCAGAAATAATCAGCTTAACCGCATTTCTATGCACGATGAACTCACGGGAGTTTTCAACAGACGAGGTTTTTACGAGTCTGCAAACAGCATTTTTACCGCTCCCGAAAATAATGGCAGAAAGTGTGTGCTTATTTTCGCTGACTTGGACAATCTTAAGAAAATAAACGATAATTTCGGTCACGAAGAGGGCGATTTTGCTATTAAAGCCGCTGCGTCATTCTTAAAAAGCGGACTCAGAAACACTGATATTGTTGCCCGAATAGGCGGTGATGAATTTACTGCGTTTGCAATGTGCGAGGACGAAAAAATCATAAAATCTATCCCCGCAAGAATAAAGGCAATTGCAGAAAAGTACAATAAAAAAAGCGACAAGGAATACAATATCACAATAAGTATCGGTATTTATGAGCTTTGCTGCAGCCCCTCTGAAAATATTCAGAATTATATGGATAAGGCAGACTCCTCTCTTTATGAGGATAAGAAAAATAAAAATCCTGATATTTTTAAGAAAAAATAATATCTGCAAACCACTGTGTTAAATGCACAGTGGTTTTTTATTCACCAAATCCCCCTTTTCGTCATATTTTATATAAATGAATGTGAAAGGAATGATTTGCGTGGAGATATTCATTTTTCTTGGTGGTGATAAGCGTATGGAATATGCCGCCGAAAGGTTGAAAGAAAAATACCTTTGCAGCCTTGATAACAGCCACGATATATACGATTACGCAGTGCTGCCGCTGCAAAAAAGCAAGGACGGTGTTACTATCCCTGACACAGATATAGAATACAAGCAGTTAGGCTCCCTTTTAAAACCCGGCGGCATTGTTTTTACAGGCAGTACCTGCCCCGAACTTGAAAGGGTCTGCTACGGATATGGGCTTGTGTTGGTGAATTACCTTGACCGTGAGGAATTAGCAATAGCAAATGCCGTCCCTACCGCAGAGGGAGCATTGGAAATTGCAATAAACCGTCTGCCTGTAACAATTTTCGGCTGTACTGCCCTTGTGACAGGATATGGGCGGATAGCAAAAATTCTTGCAAATTATCTGAAAAACATGGGCGCAAGGGTAATTGTCTGCTGCCGCAAGAAAAGTGATTTGAAATGGGCGGAAATTAACGGCTGTATAGCTGTTGACATTACCGATAACCACGCTTTTTGCAATGCCTGTGCTGACTCTCAGGTTATTTTCAATACTGTCCCCTTCCCTGTTTTCGGTGACAATGCGGTTGCCTCAATAAAGGAAAAGGCGCTTTACATTGAACTTGCCTCAACGGACGGAATTGACCTTGAAAAAGCCGACAAAAAACATATAGAAACAGTAATTGCACGGGGTTTGCCCGGTAAAACCGCTCCTGCAACAGCAGGGCATATTATTGCGCAAACCATAGAAAACATACTTGCTGAAAGGAGTGATAACCTTGACGATTGAAGGAAAAAGAGTGGGTTTTGCAATGTGCGGGTCATTTTGCACCTTTTCAAATTGCTTTACCGTTTTGGAAACCCTGAAAAACTGTGGCTGTGAGCTGATACCGATAATGTCCTTCAACGCTTATTCTATTGACACCCGTTTCGGTGCCGCAAAGGAACATATACAGCGCATGGAAGAAATGTGCCAAAAAAAGATTATTCATACAATTGAGGACGCTGAGCCTTTAGGTCCAAAAAATATGACGGATATTATGCTGATTGCAAACTGTACAGGAAACACCCTTGCTAAACTTGCAATGAGCATAACCGATACACCTGTAACAATGGCGGTAAAAAGCCATATCCGTAACAGCCGTCCTGTACTGCTTAATATTGCCACAAATGACGCACTGGCGGGGTCGGCTAAAAATATATTCGCCCTTATGAATTACAAAAACTACTATTTTGTACCCATGAAACAGGACGATTATGCGGCTAAGCCAACCTCACTTATGGGCTCTTTTGAGCTTATCCCGAAAGCACTGGAAAATGCCCTTGAATTTAAGCAGTTACAGCCTGTAATCTACAGATAAAAATATTCCGCACAAAATGGGGTTGCCCAAAATGTGCGGAATATTGACTTTTATGCTCTCCGATGCTATAATCAAGAAAAGGAGAGATTTAAATGAAAAAAATTTTGTGTCTTATACTTGCCGCTTTTATGCTGACAGGTTGTTCTGCCGGTACAACCGAAACAACTGCTGTTACAACCACCGCCCCTGAAATTAAGGTGGAAGGGCTTGAAATAATCAGCGAAAACGGAGTTAATCGTGTTGTAATCCCTGCTGACTATAGTGATGAAAATATCGGAGAATATTTCAGACGCATTCTGAATGTAGTGTATGAACCTGACGAAAACAGTATGTTCTGCGTTTATCGGGGTGCCTTATACAGCAAGGATATGACAACATTGTATGCTGTTCCTTATGAATGTGAAGATGAGCCCTCAGAAATGTCTGTTGACCCTGATGGAAACCCTGCAAGGGTGTTTACTGTCCCCGAAAGCGTGACATATATCATGCCTAATGCTTTTTTCGTCGGAACTGAAACAAACCCTGTAAAAAACATTTATATCCATGACAATATAACCTCTGAAAATGTTTCAGAACTGGTGTTGTGGTGCGGGGTGTATATTACAAGAATATAAAATTAAGGCGGGTGAACTACCCGCCTTTTATATTCATTACTTAAGCATTTTTAGCATAATTCCATGCGTCACGGCACATTTCTTCCAGACTGTGAACAGCTTTCCAGCCTAATTCCTTCTCTGCCTTTTCAGGTACAGAGTAGCATTCTGCTGCATCTCCGGCTCTGCGTTCAGCGATAACATAAGGAATTTTTATATCATTGACACGCTGGAAGGTTTCAATTATTTCAAGAACGGAATAGCCGTTTCCTGTACCTAAATTGTAAGGAATAGCACCCTTCTTTTCACGCACACTCTTAAGTGCTGCAAGATGACCTGCCGCTAAATCCACAACGTGGATATAATCACGGATACAAGTACCGTCAGCGGTGGGATAGTCATTGCCGAACACCTTCAGCATTTCCTGTTTGCCTGTGCAGACGTTGATAATAATAGGCATAAGGTTGTTGGGAATGCCGTTGGGGTCCTCACCGATTTTACCGCTGGAATGAGCGCCGATAGGGTTGAAATAACGTAAAAGTGCAACGCTCCACTCTTCATCAGAGGCACACAAATCACGGCACATATCCTCAATCATAAGCTTTGTTCTGCCATAAGGATTGATTGCGGAAAGAGGGAAGGTTTCGTTTACGGGAACAGTTTCAGGAATACCGTAAACAGTAGCAGATGAGCTGAAAATAAGCTTTTTACAACCGTACTTCTTCATTGTTTCAAGGAGTACGAAGGTTCCGCCTAAGTTATTTTTGAAGTACATTAAGGGTTCACGCACACTTTCACCAACCGCCTTATAACCTGCGAAGTGAATAACCGCCTCAATATTATTTTCAGCGAAGATTTTTTCCATTGCATTTTCATCGCACATATCAGCCTCATAGAACTTAAAATCCTTGCCGCTGATTTCCTTGATAAGCTCTACTGCACGTGGCTTGGAATTGTAGAAATTATCCATTACCACGATTTCCTCACCTGCATTAAGCAGTTCAATGCAAGTATGAGAACCGATATAACCTGCGCCGCCTGTTACTAAAATTGACATAGTATTTTCCTCCTTTTATAGCTGAAATAATACGTATTATCTTTTACACTCATATTATAGCACCTATAAATGCGCTTTACAATGAAAAATAGTATCTTTTATATGGATTTTTGTTGCATTTCTCTATATTCTGTAGGGGACATATCTGTTGCTGTGCGAAATGCTCTTGAAAAATACAAGCTATCCTCATACCCAACAGAACGGGCAATTGCTGTTACAGAAAAATCCGTTTCTGTCAACAATTTTTTTGCTTGTGCAATTCTAAAGGAAATAAGATATTCTACCGGAGTCATATTAAGCTCCGACTTAAACACTCTAAAAAGCGTTGTCCTTGAAACATCAGCCGCCATGCCTATATCCTCTACAGAAATGGATAGAGGATAATTTGTTGCAATATAATCTCTTGCTGCTTTTAAAATCCTTCTTCTTGAGTGTTCACGGTGTGATATAGAGGCTGCAGCCGAATTTTTCATCAAAAGGGACAGCAGAATATAAAGCCGTCCTGTCAGTTCAATATTTTCATATCTGTGATTTGCAGGGTTTTTTACAATATTTTCCATTGCCGTAAAAATTTCATCACTGCAACAGTGCATTACAGGGGAACTTGCTGTAAGGTCGGTCTTTTTTAAAATATATTCAGCGTCATCACCTGTAAAGTTCACCCAATAGTATTCCCAGGGATCATTACTATCGGCATAATATTCAATTTCCGTGTATGGTCTGATAAGGAAAATATCACCTGAAGACAGATGAAATTCTCCTTCAGGTGTTGCATAAATACCCTTCCCTGATATTATAAGGTGAAGGATATACTGTTCACGTACACCCTTACCCCAACGGTGATTTTCGCTGCATTTTTCATGCCCCGAATAAGTGACAGACATTGCCACCGCCTCGCCCGAATTAGCTTTTACACTATGTTTAAAGGTGTTATTCATTCCCAATTCTTCCATACATCAGGCTGATAGCCCACTGTTGCCTGTTTGCCGTTTCTGACAATGGGGGTGCGGTAGATTGAGGGCTTTTCCGCCAATTTCTCCGCCTTTGCTCCCTCAAGCAGATACTTTATTTCATAATAGTCCTTGCTCTTTTCGTCAATCAGGTTTTCAATCCCGCCGACAGCAGCAATAACGCTCTCCAGCTCACGTTTGCTAAGACCTTTTTCCAAAATATTAACCGATTGAAATTTAATGCCCCGCTCTTTAAAATAACGCTCAGCCTTTTTTGTATCAAAGCATTTGCTCTTGCCAAAAATCTGAATATTCACCAGAGTATTGCCTCCTTGTGACGGGTTACGTGACAGCCGATATTTACAGCAACAGGAAGTCCCGCAATATGAGTTGGAGCAGTTTCAATGTTTACGTAAAGA
>JAZUOE010000088.1:0-33651 GCA_045604505.1 Ruminiclostridium sp.
GTTATAACAATGTGGACATAAAATACGCTTATAAAAAAATAAATATTGTTCGTGTCCCTGCCTACTCTCCTTATGCGGTTGCAGAACACGCTATGGCAATGCTCCTTACCTCTGTTCGCCGTATTCACAAGGCATATATCAGAACTAAGGATTTCAACTTCAGCCTCAACGGACTTACCGGCTTTGACTTACACGGAAAAACTGTAGGTGTTATAGGCACAGGTAAAATCGGACGTGTGTTTGTAGATATTTGCAAGGGATTTGGAATGAACGTATTAGCTTATGACAAATTCCCTGCTAAAAACAGCGGATTAAATTACGTCAGCCTTGATGAGCTTTTTGAAAAAAGTGATATTATTTCTTTCCACTGCCCTCTCACTGATGAAACAGAGAGAATGGTGAACAAGAAAACTATAAAGAAAATGAAAACAGGCGTTATTCTTATCAATACCTCACGAGGCGCTTTAATAAACGCAGAAGACTTGCTTGAGGGAATAAAGGAAAGAAAAATCGGCGGCGCTTGTCTTGACGTATACGAAGAAGAATCCGACTTTTTCTTCAACGATTTCTCAAATCATATTATGAGCGACGATACCCTTGCCCGACTTATTTCAATGCCTAACGTAATCGTAACCTCACATCAGGCATTCCTGACACAAGAGGCACTTAACAACATTGCGGAAACAACTATCAGTAACATTGTTGAATTTTTTGAAACAGGCGAATGCGAAAACGAAGTTTGCGCAAAATGTAAGAACGTATAAATTAACCATAAAAGGCTGTGTTGAATGTCACACAGCCTTTTATAACAATCTACGAGGTGGATAATGTACAGTATAAATGTTGATGATAAGCAATTTGAATTTATACATAGCAGAGGTGTATCAATCATACCGTTTTCAAAGGATTGTAAGACCTTAGAACCCGGTGAATTTATTCAGATTGTATGTGGAAAACGCACCCTGATTGCCGAATTTTATAAAGATTATAAAAGTTTTGAAGAAATTCCGGAACAGAAAAAGGAGTGCTGCTTTTCGCCAAAAACAGCACAATCAAATGAAAATATATGGCTAAATATTTTTGCTTATAACACTGAAAACAGCGAAAGCACAGCTATTGTACCTGCTACCCTGTTGCTGTATCGCAACATTCAGTGGCTGCGCCATTTAGAACTTAAAAAATATCTGTTCATATATACCCCAACCGCTGATACAAAAAGCAAGTTCAATATGAAAATTGAGGTAATAGAACAGACTATATCCTTTTTAAACGGCAGTATTACTGTCGATACCCTGTGTGAAAAGCTCTCAGAAGACACAGACGACAGCTATAATTTCAAGGAAATAATTGAACTTCTGCATGTCTATCCCACCCCACCAAAGCTTAATGACTTTAGAAAAGAACGACTTGCAGAAATAAGCGACACTTTAAATAAAATAAAGCAGCTTTATAGCAAAAGAAAATATCAAGAAATCAGACAAGCTGCCTACGATATACATAATGTGCCTGAAATAATAAGAACTATGAATGATTATAGATAAATAAAAAGCTGTAGATTCAACCGAACCTACAGCTTTGATTTTTACTTAGCGGATTTTTTTGCAGCCTTCTTAGCAGCCTTTTCCTGTTTCTTAACTGAATCAACAATGTTCTTAAATTCAAGTGCCTTTTCAACACTGCCGTCAATCTTAAGTCTGCCGTCAAAGAATGCAGCAACAGGGTCAAGCTTACCTTCAGCTAACTTTAAAAAGTTTTCTCCGCTGATGATAAATTTGCAGTCATTATCATAATACTCATAGGGTTCAACGAAAAGCTGCTTATCCTTAAGCTCAATGTAGAATGCGCCTTCGCCCTCACCCTCAATATCAATCTGAACTGCAAGATGTCCGTCAATGTTGCTGACATCGCTTTTCATAATAAGATTTTTTGAAGTCTGAAAAATTTCTTCATAAGTCATGTTTTTTGTTTCCTTTCAATCTTTCTCACATTATTTATTTTCAATCGTCAGATAATTTCGCCCTGCTCAGACTGCTGACGTTTGATTTTCTTTGATGTTGTCTTATCAAATTCTTTATCTCTTAAGCGGATTCTGCGGATTGTTTTAGAAGATGTAACAGTGGTATTAATCTTCTTGATAAGTTCATTCATTGCCTCAACAATTGCCGCCTTGTCGCTGTTTTTAAAATATTCAGGGTGAGGAAGAATTTCTGCGGTAATATAACCTTCCTCTGCGTATACAAGAACCTCTGCAACCATATCATTTCCTGCAAACTTATTTTCAAGCTCTTCAGGAGAAACATTCTCACCGTTGCTTAAAATAATAAGGTTCTTCTTACGTCCTGTAATAAACACACGGTTCTTATCAACGTAACCTAAGTCACCTGTATGTAACCAACCGTCAATAATTGTCTTTGCGGTTTCTTCAGGGTCCTTATAATATCCCTGCATAACAGAGGGGCTCTGTACACAGATTTCGCCGTCTTCGATTTTTACTTCGCAGCGGTTTACGATAACACCAACGTCGCCATAGTTTTCTTCACCGAGAATGGAGTTAGAAATACGGGGTGAGCATTCTGTCATACCGTAACCCTGTGCCATAGGAATACCAAGCTTTGCGTATTCTTCCATAATTTCAGGAGCAAGATATGCGCCGCCGCTGTAAATGCCCTTAAGTCTGCCGCCGAAAACTGCCTGTGCAATCATAGGAGCGGGGATTTCAGGCTTAGCTGCCGCTGCAGCCTTTATCTGCTTTAAAATTGTTTCAGCAATCATAGGTACAAGAAGAATTACTGTGGGCTGAAACAGTTTTAAATTCATTGCAATTCTCATCATGGAGTCATTAATACAAACTGTTGCACCATAACGAAGTCCTAATAAAATATCACAAGTAAAGCAGTAAATGTGGTGAATAGGAAGAACTGTTAATGTAACATCTTCTGTAGAGCTTTCGCCATCACGAGCAAATATGTTATCTGCAAAGTTGCCGTGTGAAAGCATTACGCCCTTGCTCTTTCCTGTTGTGCCTGATGTATATACAATTGATGCAAGTGTTTCAGTTGTAATTTCAGGAAGATTTTCAGCAGGAACAAACTTACCGAGAATCTGAGGAACACATTCACCCTCTTCACTTTCCTGTAAACAAACATAGGTTGTAACACCGGGACATGCAGCCTTGATTGCAGGGAGCATAGGAGTATATTTTGCATCATAGAAAAACACGCTGACGTCTGCTCTCTGTAAAAGCTCACAAAGGTCAGGACAAGGGAGCTGTGCATCAAGAGGAACAATTACATTTGCGCTTGAAACAGTACCAAAATAGCTGATAAGATAAGCATAGCTTGTAGGACCGATTACTGCAGCGTGAATTTTTTCGTCACTCAAGGACTTAAGAAAGCTGCTAATACGCTTACTGTCGTTGCACATATCATTAAAGGATTTTTCAACAATATCTTTTCCTGCCTTTTCCTTTATGTATGTCTTATCACCATAAAGAGCTGATGCTCTTTCAATTAAATCACGAAGATTTTTTACCGTATCTCTGTTCATTTATTTCTCCTTACTTTGACAGCTTTTCCATATATGCAATTGCATCACCAACTGTATGAAGTCCGATTACTTCCTGCTCATCAACAGTGATGTCAAATTCCTGTTCAAGTTCACCGAGAAGGCTCATAAAATCATAGGAATTAAAACCTAAATCCTCAATAAAACGTGACTCAGGTGTAATCTTTTCGGGTTCAACATCAACATAGTTACAGATAAGTTCCTTGAATTTTTCAAACATAAATTTATACCTTTCCTTCCAAAATAATTAACTTAAATCATTGCGAGAATTTCTCCTACTGTTCTGTCCTTATCCTCAATTCCTCTGAAAAGAACACGGCAAAGATAGTAGTAGAGATATTCCATTTCGTATTCGGTAACAGCGTCCTTTCTGTATTCAAAGCAGAAATTAAGGCCGTTATCTTCTGCACGGTGCATTACCGTCAGGTACAAGGGCTGACCTGCAACACCGTTTGTATACCATTTTGTTTTGTAGTTGATGTCAGGAACATCATGCTGACCACGCATAAGTGTCATAGGTTGATATGTAAGACTTAAGCTCTCATAGCTGGAACCGGGAGCAAGTTTACGATATTTTGCACGACGGATTGTATAATCGATAGGGTCAAAGTTTGCGTGACGGAACAGCTTGTTCTGTTCACCCTGAATGATATGAAGTGCCTCAAGGAAGGTTGCCTCAGGCTCAATTATTGTTCTTACAGGGAAGAAGTGGATACGTGTACCGCCTGAACGCTTTTCAAGAAGAGTACCGCGTCTTGCAACACAACTCTTTATTGAAACGTCCTTTTCTTCGTTGTTAAACTTGGAAAGAACAGTACGTAAGCCCATAAGCAGTAATGTTGCCATAGGAACCTGATTGTCAAGGCAGAACTGTAAAAGTCTGTCAGATGGGTCTTTTTCAAGCTGGAATACAGAAATTGACGCCTCAGGATTCTTTGAAACAACAAGCGCACTTCTCTGCTCAGGATTATTGTTTTCACGGCGCTGAGTGATGAGTCTGCCCATACCGTTGAAGTCGGTATACATAGGTTCGTCAGCCTCAATCTGCTCCATCCAGAATGCCTCATCTTTCTTATACGCTGCTGAACCTGCCTCATATTCAAGGTCCTTTTCAAGTGCCTTGATATATGACATGGTAGGCTTAGGCATTTCAAAATCATAAGCTAAGTGGCAGTAAATCTGAAGTACATCTGTGTCAAATGCAATAAGTGAGCTAGAGTCCATTGTCATGTGGTCAACCTTAAGGTATGTACCGTTATAACCGCCGGGCAGCTTTATCATTGCAATATAATTCATAGGAGAGTTATAGCGTTCAAAAGGAATTGCTGTCCACTTTTCCATTTCCTTGTGAGCGTCCTCTTCGTTCCAGTTTGAGAAATCAAAAAGAGGAATATCTCTGTCATCGTTGGGAACAATGTACTGATAAACAGTATCGTCATCGTCTTTCAAAAATCTCAATCGCATTGAATCGTAACGCTGATAAGCCATTTTAATTGCCTTTTTCAGAATTTCAAAATCAATGTCGTGCTGAATGTAAAAACCTGTGCCGATATTAAGGACCTGATGTGCTGAGAATTTGATTGTGTAGTTGTGGATTCTCTGTGCTGCCGTAAGAGGGTAACACTGCACAACTGCACCGTTTACATTAAATTCCTTCATATTATTCTTCCTTTATATTTATTTAAAATATTTGCTTATAAATTCATCTGCTTTACTTTCATACAATTCAGGATTTTCGTAATAACTTGCACCATGACCTGCGTTTTCAACCATAAGCAGAGCTTTTTCAGTCTTACAGGTTTCGTAATTCTTCTGACTCATCCAGGTAGGAACGAAATTATCCTCGCTGCCGTGAATGAAAAGAATAGGACATCTTGCTGTCTGTACTGCCTCAAGGGTTGAATAATCGCTGAAACCATATCCTGCCTTTTTGCGGCAAATCATATTGTTGATATTCATTACAGGGAATTTAGACATTTTATAATCACGCTTTAAAATATGTGAGAATACATCATAAGGAGAAGTGAAAGCGCAATCTGCAATGACCAGCTTAACATTAGCAGGACAATCTTCCATACCTGCTGCCATAAGCACTGTAGAGCCACCCATTGAAACTCCGTAAAGAAGTATTTCTGTATTTTCACCAAATCGTGCGTTTACATATTCTATCCATTCAAGACAATCATATCTGTCAAGTATACCAAAACCTATATACTGACCCTCACTCTGTCCATGCGCACGGTTGTCAACTAAAAGACAGCTTATACCCTGCTTATGAAGATAAGAGGCAAAACTTGCGCTGCTCATAGCTGAGCTTGTATAACCATGAAAGAGAATGGCAATTCTACGGCTGTTTTCTGCAAAGAAGAAATCACCGTGAAGAGTAAGTCCGTCGTCTGTTTCAATAGTTACGTGTTCGGTTGGCTGTGAAAGCAGATATTCCTTACGAGGAGCAATCCCTTTTTTGTACTCCTCCCACTTCTGCATATCAGCCATTTCGTCCATATTGACCTTTACTCCGTCCTGACGGGGAATAACCTTTTTAAAGAGTGTATTTGCACCCACTGCTGAACCAACTGTACCAAGTGCAACAACACCTAAAGCAATTCCACCGATAAGAAGTGCTGTATTCATTTTAATCATACCTTTCTTAAAAGCATTTAAACAAATATAATTTTACCATATTTAGGCCACTAAGGTCAAGGGTTTTATTATTTCTTTAGAAAAAATAAGTCAAATTTTGTTAAAATTTTGAATATCTATATTCAACATAGTATTTGAAATAACAAATTATACAAGAAAAGCCGCACATATCAGTGCGGCCTTCTGTAAAATCAGATTAATAGTTTTCTTTTCTTACTTCAAAGAAACTCTGAGGATGTGCGCATACAGGACATACGCCGGGTGCCTTCTTACCCATTACAAGGTGACCGCAGTTGCGGCATTCCCACATTGTTTCTTCACTCTTTTCAAATACCTTCTGCATTTCAATGTTATTGAGAAGTGCGCGGTAACGTTCTTCATGAGCCTTTTCAATTGCAGCAACAGCTCTGAACTTATATGCAAGAGCAGTAAAGCCCTCTTCTTCAGCCTCTTTTGCGAATGTATCATACATATCTGTCCATTCGTAATTTTCACCTGCAGCTGCAGCAGCAAGGTTCTGTGCAGTTGTGCCGAGTTCACCTAACTCCTTGAACCACATCTTAGCGTGTTCCTTTTCGTTGTTAGCTGTTGCCTCAAAAATAGCGGCAATCTGCTCATAGCCCTCTTTTCTTGCTACAGACGCAAAGTATGTATACTTGTTTCTTGCCTGTGATTCACCTGCGAAAGCTGTCATTAAGTTCTTTTCGGTTTTTGTTCCTTTGAGTTCCATAATAATTTTCTCCTTTTAAGTCAGAATTTTTTGCTTAATTGATTTATTCAAGCCTTACGGCTTTTTTACAGTCAGGACAGACATAATGCACATTAAGTTCATAGCCTGTTATTTTACCGCCGATTGCACGTTCTAGTGCGTCCTTCATTCCCCCGTGATTTATGTCGGAAATTTTACCGCAGCTATCACATATTATATGGTCGTGAGGCTTTAAAGATTTGTCATAGAAATCTGCGCTGTCGGCAACTCCGATTTTTCGGATATAAGAATGTTCAGAAAGATATTTAAGGTTATTATACACGGTAGCAAGTGCAATTCCCGGCATACGCTCTTTTGCCTCGCTATATACCTGCTCGGCATTAAGGTGATACTCTGATTCGTTTATAATATTCAGAATCAATTGGCGCTGTACCGTCATATATACCTCCTTTTTAGAATTAGAATTATTCTAATTTCTTTATTACAATAATAACATATAATTTCTCCTTTGTCAATAGTTTTTTAGAAATTTTCCAACAAAAAATAAAATTTAAAACTCATATATTTTATCAAGGCTTATTTACAATAATAGTAAAATATGATATAATTCCCAAAAAGGAGGGACGAAATATGAACAATAAAAAAATACTTATTATAGAAGACGATACTGATATAAATAACCTTGTCTGCGAAACGCTGAACAAAGCCGGATATAACTGCACACAGGCTTTTTCGGGAACAGAAGGTCTGCTCCATATAAAAAACAAAGACTTTTCTCTCATTTTTCTTGACCTTATGCTGCCGGGAATGAAAGGTGAAAATGTTCTTAGTGAAATAAAAAAGGAAATGGATATACCGGTTATTATAATGTCAGCTAAGGACGGAATTGATACGAAAATTGAACTGTTAAACTCCGGTGCTGACGACTATATCACTAAACCTTTTGATATAAATGAACTTGTTGCAAGAGCCGGTGCCCTGCTCCGTCGTTATTCAGGCGCAGCTGCAAAAAGCGGCGTTATCAAGCACAAAGAGGCCGAACTCAACCGCAGCAGCCTTACTGTTACCGTCAGCGGCAATGAGCTTGACCTCACAAAACATGAATATAAAATACTTGAACTGCTTATGTCAAACCCCGATAAGGTTTTTTCAAAACAGGAAATATACGACTATGCGTGGGAAGATTTTTATATAGGCGAAGACAAGACAATAAATGTCCATATCAGTAATCTCCGCAAAAAGCTGAAATCTTTTTCAGACACTGAATATATTGAAACGGTGTGGGGTGTGGGATTCAGGTTAAAAAAGTAAATTTCTTTACACTTTCTTAAACTTTTCTTTGCGAATTATTAAAACTCAGGTTGTATAATAAAGTCAACGAAAAGGAAAGGACGGCTTTATGATGGACTACATACTTGAAACAAAAGCACTCACAAAAGTATACGGTAAAAAAAGCGCTGTTAATAACCTGAATCTTAATATCAAACAAGGTGAAATCTACGGCTTTATCGGAAAAAACGGTGCAGGTAAAACTACAGCAATGAAAATGATATGCACACTTGCAAAGCCAACAAGCGGAAAAGTGCTTTTTAAAGGCATGGACGCAGCTAAAGCGTCGGAAATGAGAGGACGTATAGGCTGCCTTATTGAAACACCCGGTTTTTTCCCGAATATGACTGCTTATGAAAATATGAAAGCAAAGTGCCTGTTCATGGGCGTAAGAGAAAAAGATACTATTGAAAGACTTCTTGATATTGTAAATCTCAAAGATACAGGTAAAAAGTTGGCAGGAAAATTCTCTTTGGGTATGAAACAACGACTCGGTATCGCTCTTGCTCTTGTCGGCAACCCTGATTTACTTCTCCTTGATGAGCCTATCAATGGACTTGACCCGGAAGGAATTGTGGAAATGCGTGAGCTTATTCTCAAGCTTAACCATGAACACAACATAACTGTTTTTATCTCCAGCCATATTCTTGAGGAACTTTCAAAAATTGCAACTACCTACGGAATTATCCATAAGGGTGAACTTATAAGGGAACTGACACATGACGAACTTATGGCACAGTGCAACGAAAGTATCGTTATAAAAACATCAGATGTTCAATCAGCAATACCTGTACTTGATAAAACAGGATATACAAATTACTCAGCAATTGACTCTGAAACAATTGAAGTATACGAACGCCTTGATTCAATCCCTGAGCTGACAGCATCACTTGTGCAAAACGGTGTATTACTATCAGGAATTACAAGAAAAAATGAATCAGTGGAAGACTTCTTCCTCAATCTTACAAATTATTAAGGGGGCTTTGTTATGCTTAATATGTTAAAATATCAGTTCTATCGTCTTACACATAATATCAGTTCTTATATCGGAATTGCACTTATTACAATTTTCGACATTATGATTGTAGCAATGAATGCCTCAATACCCGGCACACTGTCAGGAGAGGACTCACTTGCAAACATTATGACAGCTATGCAGATGGCCTCTTTCAGCTTTGCATCAATGGCAGTACCTATGGTTTATTCAGCTTGGGTTGTAATATACGCCTATGGAGAATTTCAACAGGGATATATCAGAAATATAGCTCCATCTGTCAAAAATAAATGCAGCTTTTTCTTTGCACATTTAGCAGTGTGCGCAGTAATGTTTGTATTCTATGCAGTATTCAGCTGTTCAATCACAATTATATGTTCAAAGCTGATGGTTCCCGGTATTCAGATGGGTGATTTTGTAATGTTGTTAAAGAATCTGCTTATGCAGTTTTTCTTTCATATCACATATGCAGCATTAGCATTACTTGCGGTATATTTTTTCAGAAACATATTCATTCCTCTTATCGTAACATTTTCCGTATCTATGGGAATTGAAAGTTTGCCTCTTATGATTGTACAGAATTTAATAGAAAACACACTCGGCGATAAAGGTGATGAACTTAATTCTTGGCTCACCCACCTTTCTATTTCAAACAACATTTATTTCGTTGAGTATTCTTTCATCTCAGGTAATGGTTCAGAAAATGGCGGGTTGGAAAAATATATAATTATGGGCGGAATTATGCTTGTGTTGTACTCGACACTTGCTTGTCTTGCAATAACAAAAAAGGATATAAAATAGGAGAATTTATATGATTGCAGCAATTATCATTCTGAGCGTTGCTACAGCAATATTGCTGATAACTCATATAGGCTACAGGCGACAGGTAAGTAAAACCTGCCGCCGCCTTGCGTTTATTAAAAACAATGATACAAATATGCAACTACTAAGTGACACCGACTTCCATGAGCTTAACACACTTGAAAAAGAGATTAATGAAATCATAATAAAAAGCTCTGAAATCAGTATTGCTGCTCTACAAAAAGAAAACACACTGAAAGAAACTATTGCAAATATTTCTCATGATATAAGAACCCCTCTTACATCTTTGGACGGTTATTTTCAGTTGCTATCCGACGCAAAAACAGACGAAGAACGTCAGCGGTATATCAGCATAATCAAAAACAGAATAGAGAGTCTTAATAATATGCTTGAGGAACTTTTCCTTTACACAAAGCTGCAAAACGACAGCTATGAACCGGAAATGGAAAATGTAAATTTCAGTCAGCTTGTGTTTGATACAGCCTTTTCGTTTTATGACGTATTTGCAGAAAAAGGGACGGAACCGCAAGTGAACTTCTGCGAAGAAAAACTGACTATAAATGCAAACCGCGATGCCTTGCAAAGAATAATTCAGAACATTATAAAAAACGCTATTGTACACGGCAAGGAGCAGGTAGCTTTCACCCTTGAAAAACAAGATAACAAGGCTGTTTTCACTTGTTCTAACGCTGTGGAAAATCCGGAAGAAATAGATGCCGACAAGGTATTCACCCGCTTTTACAAAGCTGACGACGCACGTACAAGAAATTCTTCAGGCTTAGGTCTTGCCATAGCTCATGATTTCACGGCAAAAATGGGCGGTGAAATAAAAGCAGTTCTGAATAATGATATTTTCTCAATTGAAGTAAAATTTGATATTGTATGAAGAAATCTCCGCAGAAAAATCCTGCGGAGATTTTGATTATTCACTTTGCTTTTTCTCAAGCTCTTTCATTCTTTCACTGATTTCTTCAATCTCATTATTTAATATATGCTCATACCCCATATATTCATACTGAATATAGTCAAAACCGCGAGGGTCAGAAACGTTTATTTTCACCCGATAGCAGTCTTCCTCTTCATAGGTATCAATAACACATTCAATAATATCATTTTCAACTGTAAATGAAACAATATCACCTTTCTTGTTGTTAAGAGGCACCGTTGCCTTTAATTCATCACCCTCAAAGCAGAAAACATTAAGCTCACCTGTTCGCTCATATATATTTCTTCTTCCGCCCAATATGTACAATCTATTGCCGTCTTGTATTACAGGCAGTTCTCCTTGCGCAGCAATAATTTCATCATTGAATAACTCGAAAAATTCATCATCTACAAATTCACCGTCCAAAAACGAACCGTTCACAAAATACCACACCTCACGGTCAGTCTTATAAAGAGTCTGATTTGTGCCAATCGTTCTTATTGCATAGTAATTACCGTCAGGCATAAGATAATAATCTGCGGAAATATATTTACGTAAGCCTTGCTCATAGTATTTAGCAACCTCTTCTTCATAGGCTCTCGTCAATGGAGTTGTGCAGGTTTCAAAAGTCAGGATTTTTACATTATATGGATAATGCTCATCTGTCATAACATAACCATTGTCACCCTTGATAAACTTACACGAAAAATATTTTTCGTCCTCTCCGCTTATCATTTTAAGATGAACAACGCTTTCTTCTTCCGTTCTTTTGCTGACATACATACCGTCCCAATTAACGGACATATCGCCTGTTCTGTACCATGTCCTGCCCTCATCATCATTTATGCTGAAATCAAAAAGGCTGTCATAGTCAATTCCGTACCGCTGACAAAATTCGTGAATACCTATATAGCCATATTTTCCAAGCTCCACATCACCGTTTATATCACCGACTGCGGTTTTGGTGTACTTATTCTTGTAATTTTTTACATCAGGAGTTTCTGAGAATGACGCTGATGTAGTGTAGAAATACATAGTTTCTCTGTCATCTGCAGGAATAAACCAAAGTCCCTTCCCACCACTCATATATGCACCGTATTTATCCTTGCGGAATCCTATAAGACGGTTATCGTTCCAGTTGAAAAGATTATCATGCCAACCAATATCCAGCTTTTCTCCTCCGCTTTCCCATATACCACGAAAATAATCGTAAAAAATCTGCATATCCATTGTAAATCCACTCTTGTTAGCGTCAAGCTTTATACCGTCATCTGTTTTTTCGGCATCATATCTTCTGAACTCACTGTCATAGATATAGAAGATTTCGCCAATGGGATTATAATGATAAACACTGTCGCTGTTTTCTAAATGAACAACAAATGGTGTAATATCCGCAAAGCCAAGAGCATACCCGCTTTCTTTGTATTCCTCAAATTTCTTTTCAGCAATTTGCTTTGCGTACTTATCATCAAGGAGCGGGTCTTTTTTCTTTTCGATTTCGTAAAGAAAATCAAAGACCCCTTCTCCCTCAAGAGCAATAGTTTTTGCCAACTCATCAACAGATATGTAAACGAGGCTTTCGGGATTGCCGTCCAAGTAATATTTACCGCCCACAAGCTCAGGCGGAACAGCCGCTACAGAATTTGTCAATGGCCCAATAAGGCTTTTCAGATTTTCATAATCCTCTTTTGTAATACTTATGTTGCTTTCAAGAATACTGTCGTTGAAATTATATTCACCGTAGGTTGTAACGTAAATTGTAGTTATATCGCTCTTGCCGTCCTTTCTGCCCCATTCAATCCTGTATTTTTCGGTGCAGTCTGTATTTGAATTTATCCCCCAAATCATAGGCGCGTCACTGTACCTTTCGCGCATATCTTCAACCTCACTGTAAAGTTTCCCAAGAGCATCAATAACTTCTTTATCGTCAGTAGGATAAACATTATATTTGTTGCAGTCACAAACAAGAATTTCTACACTTTCATAGCTTTCAAAACTGCTTTGTGCAACAGGAATTTCTCCTGCATTTAATTTAATTGCCGCAAAGCCCACGCCGATAAGCAGCACTGCCGCTGCAGCTATTCCTGCAATACTCTTCCACTTCGGCACTTTCTTTTCACTCCTGTCCACTACGATTTCATAAAGCTCCCTTTCCTTCGGGCAATGGCGATAAAGCTCATTCACCGCCTCGTCTATATGCTTTTGTGCAATATTGTCAAATACATCACTCCAAAATTCTGCCATGTTCATACGTCAATCCCCCTTTTTACAAGAAACTTCTTCAGTTCTGCGCGTGTTCTTGATAGTCTTGATTTCACTGCACTTTCACTCATATCATACCCGTCAGAAATGTCCTTCACCGACATTCCGAAATAGTATCTTGCAATAAATACAAGTCTATTTTTCTTGTTTGTTTTTTCAAGAAATTCGTTTATAAACAGAGAAATTTCTTTGCTGTCGAACTCATTTTCTACCGTTCTTTTATCAGGAATTACTTCATTCAGTTCCTCGTATTGTCCTGAACCCCTGCGTTTTTCACTTCGGATAATATTAAGCGCAAAATTGCGGACAATTGCACAAAGATAACCGCATAAAGAATCGGGATTTTTCGGCGGGATTGTTTCCCATAATTTTTGGTAAGAAGAGTTGACGCACTCCTCACTATCTTCCTCGTTATGTACAATGCTGTATGATACCTTTCGGCAAAGCCGCCCGTATTTTGAATTTGTTTCGGCAATTGCCTGTTCAGAACGCATAAGAAAAAGATTAATTATTTTCTTATCATCCATTTTTATTCCCCTTTCCCTCAATTTTCTCTTCATATCATACAACACCGTTTTTTAAAAAAGGTTGCAGAAATTTACAGCTTTATTTTTACTTGCTTTTTAATTTCAATAGTATCAGGAGTTACATCACACTCTGCTGCAAGTACCTTAACCCCTGTGTCCGCCGCCTCTTTCAAAGCATCAGCAAATTCGGGATGTGTCTTATAATTAGGACAGAAATATTTTACGCCTTTCATTTGTATCACGAAAAGAATATATGCCTCATAGCCGTCATTAAGACAGGTCATAAGTTCTCGGATATGTTTTACACCTCTCTCTGTCGGTGCGTCAGGAAACATTACAACCCCATTTTCTTCTAAAGTAACCCCTTTAACTTCTAAAAATGCCTTTCTCTCACCGTCGGTAATATATAAATCAAATCTTGATTTTCCGTATGTAACCTCACGCTTTATAACTGCATTTTCAGAAAAAACATTCCCCCTTTTTAGCCATTCTTCAGCTACTGCATTCGGTATCTGTGAATCCATATTTATAAGTAATCCGTCTTTATCCACCGCTATAAGGTCATACTTTGTTTTACGCTCCGGATTTGCGGCACGTGAAAGATATACGGTTCTTCCCTTTATAAGAAGTTCCTTGCACCTTCCTGTATTTTTTACATGAACTGTTTCAATCTTTTTATCAATAATAACCTTAGCTATAAAGCGGTTAGGTCTTTCAATAAATTCACCCATTACTATATTTTCATATTTCATAAAATCATTCCCTTTCTTTTTCTACAGTATAACACCACCGCATATTTTTTTCAACAGGCATATTATGTATTTTTCGGGCAATCATTTTAAAAAGGAGTGATTTTTATGTGTACAAGTATTGCGTTACGCCGCGAATATCTTTACTTTGGCAGAAATATGGATATTGACTACAATTTTGGTGAACGGGTTGTTTTAACCCCCGAAAATTATCCTCTAACTTTCAAAAAAATGCCGCCCTGCGAAAAGCATTATGCTTTAATCGGCATGGCAGCTGTTTATGATAATTACCCTCTCTACGCTGAAGGAATGAACGAAAACGGATTATGTATTGCCGCTTTGAAATTTGAAAACAATGCGCACTACTGCGACTTAATAAGCAGCGGTAAAACTATGGTTGCCCCTTACGAACTTATACCTTACGTGTTGGGTAAGTGCCGTAATATTAACGAGGTTAAAGCACTGCTTTCAGGTATTGACATAAGTAATACTCCATTTAATGAACGGCTGCCCTTATCACCACTCCATTGGCACATTGCCGACAACAGTGGTTCTATTACCGTTGAAAGAACTATAGAGGGGCTGAATGTATATGACAATCCCGCAGACGTTCTTACAAACAATCCGCCCTTCCCCTTTCATCTGCACAACTTGTCACAATACAGCCGTCTTACACCTATCTATCACTGTGAAAACGGGGAATTTAAACCATTTGGTGCCGGTTTTGGCGCTATAGGACTTCCCGGTGATTTTTCTTCAGCCTCACGATTTATCAGAGCGCACTTTCTGCTAAAAAATTCAGGCACAGATTACAGCGGCACTGTTCAGGTATTCCACATTCTTGACAATGCGGCAATTCCTTGTGGTGCTGTTCTGACAGCAGAGGATAAAAACCACTACACCACCTACTCCTGTTGTATGGATACTGAGAAGAAAAGCTATTTTTTTAAAACCTACACAGGCGGCGTAAGAGAAATAAAGCTTAGCGATGAAAACAGAAAAGGAAATCAGTTAATACAGTATGCTATATAACAAAAACTCTGTACTATTTATAGTGCAGAGTTTTTTCAACCAAAAATATTATACAATTTGTGACATTTTTGCTTTTTCAATCGTTTTATAAGTGAAGGTACTTTCAAGGACATAACACGGGAGATGATGAAGTGGATAATGACAAGGTTAGCAGATATGTTGAGCTTTTTCACAGTTCAGTATTCCGACTAGCATACAGCTATGTGAAAAATCGCGAGGACGCTGAGGATATTGCTCAGGAAACATTCATGCGGCTTTATCGCTCAGAAAAGGTATTTGCCACAGATAATGATGTTAAAGCGTGGATTATGAGAGTTGCTATAAATCTTTCAAAGGATTTGCTTAAATCGGCGTGGCTTAAGGGACGCGGTGAGCTTAGCGAAGACATTCCATGCGAAAACGAAAAAGAAAGCATACTGCTTGATTTTGTAAAACAGCTTAAACCTGAACATTCTGTAGTTATTCACCTTTTCTATTACGAGGGATATTCTGTTAAAGAAATTGCTAAAATATGCAGAATTTCAACAACCTCTGTCACCACAAGACTTTCCCGCGCAAGAAAACAGCTTAAAAGAATGCTCAGCACTGATGAAAGGAATGATTTGAAATGAAACAGGAATACAACAAGCTATATGATAAAATCTCTCCTATACTGAGCAATGAGGAGCTTATAGAAAAAATGCTCAGAAAGGCAGAAAATATGGATAACAAAAAGAAAATCAGATTTAAAAAGCCGTTAACAGCAATTGTAGCAGCAGCCATAGCAGTAACAGCCGCAACCGCAACTGCTGCAGCCACAGGAATTATTGATTTCAAAACTATTTTCGGTGATTTTATAAGCATAGCAGACGAAAACGCTGCAAACAGCTTACTTTCGCAGCCAAAGGACCTGAAATGGGCCGTTTCCGATAATAATTACGAAATAAAAATGAACGGTGTTGCTGGTACAGATAGCTGTGTTCTTATGAATTTTGAAATCGTAAGAAAAGACGGAAATCCTGTTGTGGATTATTTTTTGAATAAGACTGTTGATAATTCCCTTGGAACGGTTTTTGGCGGTGTACACGGCAGAGAGGTTGACGGTGGTATTGTATACCAGGACTGGAAATTTTCAATAAATGAAAATGGCAATATACAAGCTTATATTATTGCTGACATAAAGGATAATATAAACGGTACTGTTATAGAATGCAGCGGCAGCAACTTCTATCCTGATGAACGTCTTATAAATTATGAATTAGAACACAAGGTTTTCAGAAATATCAAAAACGGTGAAACAGGTCTTTATCATCCCGGCGGTGCATTGGCAACCAATCATAGTATAGTTGACCCTGAAATTTTGGGGCTTATGCTGGATTGGTCTTTAGAATTTTCATACGTCGCTCCCGAAAACTGCACTGTAACAAAGAAAATCACAAATACTGATGAGTCACTGGTTATAAACAAATATATAAATGACGCTGAATCTGATAAAATCCCTCTGCCTTTAGAGATGAAAATAATTGAAAGCTCCTTCAATCACGTCAGCGGAAAAATAACAACCGAGTTCTACGAGCCTGAAAGTGCTAGACACACATTGACATATACAGACGAAAATGAAATATTCATTATAACAGAAGATGGTGCTGAAATTCCCGTTTCTATCCATGAATTCGGCGGTTCTTGTACCGACAGTGGATATACACAAATGTATCTGAATGTCATTTACAGTGCTGATAACTCATACGAAATCACTGTTATTGACGTCAACACCATTACCGCAATTAAAATTAATGGTACCGTTTTTAATCTTCAATAAATACTGCCCCGTTTGTTTCATACAAACGGGGTTTAATCATCAATGGATTGCAATTCCCTTGATAATGTGGTAAAATATTTTCAGAAAATATGTCACATTTTTCATTCTAATTAAGTTATATAAAGTGAGAGGGGGAAATCTCAATGGAAGATAAAAAAATAATCTCACTTTTCTTTTCACGTTCAGAACAGGCAATTACCGAAACTAAGGTAAAATACAACAACCTGTGTATGAAAATTGCAAACGCAATTCTCAGTAGCTGCGAGGACGCAGAAGAATGTGTTAATTCATCATATCTTAAATTATGGAATGCTATTCCACCAAAAAATCCTGAATCACTTTGCGGTTATCTCTGTAAAATTGTTCGCAACACAGCACTTACTGCTTTCAATAAAATCAGTAAGCGTAATTCTGACGAATTTTACACAGAGCTTGATGAAATTATACCTGACAGCATTACCGTAGAGCAATCGGTAGAGGGCCGACGTATTTCAGAATTGCTCAATAGTTTTTTAGGCAGTTCAAAACGAAGAAGTCGTGAAATTTTTACCGCACGTTATTATTTCAATATGTCGGTAAAGGAAATTGCCGACAGCTTTGATATGACGGAAACAGCGGTACGTTCAAGACTTAAAAGAACACGAGAGGATTTACGTGCTTACCTTACGGAGAGGGGTGTTGAGGTATGAATGAAAACAAAAAAAGAATAATCGAAGAGGCAATCGAAAATATAGATGATAAATACATAAACGAAACTGCTGAAACAATGAAAAAACATTCAGGCAGACAGATACAGTTCACAGAAGTTATGGTTGAAAAACCGACTCCTGATAAAAATTCCGGTCTGAAACGTGCCATAAAAATCACTCTTTCTTCTGCCGCAGCACTTGCAGCCGTAGTTGGCACAGGATATGTACTGCGCAATGTGGATTTACGTGAAGAACCGCCCATAAATCCCTCTGTTTCCGACACCTCTGTTTCTACCGATATAACAACATATACTCCTATAGATACTTTAACCCCTACCGATATTACAACTATTTCTGCGAAAAATCCTGATAGCAGTGAGTTTATTCTCCCTGAGGGAGAGTATGTGCATAAAAGCAGTGATTTTTCATACGCACGTGCGGATATGTACTACTATAAGGAAACAGAAACTGCGGTTATACAGTTTTTCTCATTTATTGAAGACCGCATAGTATATCAGCTTGAACTTAACCTTGTTGGTAGTAGCGTGGGAGAGGTTACACCTGAAATAAAGGCTTGTGATTTCTTTGATGCTGATGTACTTGTGTTATTTGTTCCGCAAAAATCCGAAAATGGCGGCATAGACTACAGACTTCAGTTTCTGAAGTTTTATGAAAATACCGTTTCCACTATCACCACAGAAGATAAAACCGATATTCTTGCAGACAATTATTATTACTTCACTTATGATTATGACATGAATGCGTTCCGTATAAAATACGGTGGAAAAACCACTTCTTACTTAATTGACGCTACAAATGATATAGTAAAGAAAACAGAGCTTTTCCCTCTTGACAGCGATAATACGCCAAGCGAACCCAAAGGTCTTTCATACAACAGAGGAACGCAGGTTTTTGAAGATGTATTCTACGGCTTATGGGAATGTACATACGGCGGAACTGCCGAAACGGACATTACAGAAGAGCTTGATATTAAATTTTCATATTATGGTGATGTGTCATTTGAAAGCTGGTCAAATTATGACAGTGCTGTTGCAGAGGACGAAAACGGCTGGTATATAAGCGGCATAAGCGGCGGCGAGTGTGTTCTTCATTATATATCAAAAGATGACCCTGAAACCATGTACTCTCTGCCTTGCGCAATAGAACCTTCTTGGCCTAAAAGCGAGTATTTTAAAGTGTACAAAAAAGTTTTCGGCGGTAATAATTTCATTATCGAAGAAGGAAGTCTTACCTCTAGAGGTGTAACAAAATTTGAGGAACAAACAGGCTTTAATATTTCCGATATGGGAGATGTTGTCACCGACGATAACGGAAAACAATGGCAAAGCTGGTACAATCTTGGAGCGTACGGCACAGGAAGAGTTATACTTGACCCATTTGACCCGTACGAGGATAAAATGTCATATTCTCTTCTGTATTGTGACGCAAATTTTGACACAGTGAATTATCAGGAAAATGAAGAACCCCCTGTCAGCTACCTCACCTTCAAAGCCGAAAAAATAAACGGAAAATGGGAAGTAACAAGCATACTGCCTAATCCTGACATACCTGTTACAGAGGACGTTGATATTATTAATCCCGACGAGCTAGAATTTTCCTTTAATACCGATATTTTTGAACGAATTTTCTACGGCAGGTGGGTAAATGAAAATCATTACCAAAAGGAATTTAAATTCACATATACCGGTGATTCATCAACTGAATATTTTTCACGCTACACCGATTTTATAGCTGAAGATGAACGAGGCTGGTATATGAACGGTATCGCTGGTGGACTTGGTACACTTATGTTTGTCCCTAAAGACAATACCAATATCATGTACTATTATAGCGACTTAGGTGGCTCCGTTTCAATTGATGACTATAACGGTATATTCTACAAAGAAACATACTACGAGGAAACAGAAATCCATAACGGCTGCAGCCTTTCCGCACGAGGAATAGACAGAATAAATGAACTTACAGGCTATCACATCGGCACAACACCTGACCAGGTTGTTGATAAAAACGGAAAGAAATGGCAAAAGTGGAGTGACCGTGAGCGTATGAGTTCGGGAAAAACATATCTGAAAACGTACAGTGAAGATATGATTGAGTACTCTCTCCTTTATGGCGACGGTGAATTTGACCTTCCTTCATTTGACATATCAGAGGGATATCCCGAAATTTGCTACCTCTCATTTAAAGCCGAGAAAAACGACGGACAGTGGCAGATTACTGAAATAAGCGAATTTGATGAAAAGCTGGAATTTATTGATTTTAACGGCAGCAATTCAGATTACGAAGACCGTGTATTATCCCTTACTTCAATAATAAATCAGGATATAGAAGAAATGGGTGGCGGCGACCTGAGCAGTCCTGTAATTGAAACAGAATATTTCCACACAAATGACGGACACTATTATGTACTGCGCCGTCTTGGAAACAATATGGCATTGCAGCCTGAATTCTGTGAATTCTACTACTACAATGGCTATGATTATGCGCTTATCCATAATCAGATGGGTTATCTTAAGGCAACTGTGCTGGACGATGTTCTTTATACATTTACCCAAGATAATATCGGCGTTCATATCATAGCATTCAAGGACGGAAAAGGAATCAAAAACACAAGAGTTGTAAACATGGATAATCTTTACACGATGTATGATATTTCCGCCGAAAAAATAGGAGATTATCATCTTGTAACCGTTACGGACTATACAGACTCCAGAGGAACGCCTCAGGTTTATGAATATATCTTCACAAACACCCCCTTAAGCAACTTTACAATTAACGATGAGGGAACAGAACTTACCATTGATGAAGATAAAAAGGGATTTTCAGCCGTTATTGACGGCGAGAAAATTTATTACCGTGCTGACAGCATGAAACTTGAGGACTGTCTTTGGCACTTAACAACACAGGCTGAACAGATATGGTATTCATCGATGATATTCAATGTTTCAAGAAATTATGATGATACTATATGGGGCTGTGATGATTATGAACTGGGGTATTTGTGTGATTATTATGAATTTTATGAATATCTGTCAAGTATATTTACCTACGGTTTTTATAATGAAATAACAGATAATTCAAATGTACAATACACCTCACATCTGAGCAAAATATACTGTAATTCTTTTTCAAGAAATGAAAACAGCGAGGTAGGAAAAATTACCTACGTAATTCAGAACAACAAAGGTGCTAAAGCGGAGATACTCTGCACTGCATACCGCCGTGATGAAAACGGTATTACAACAGACGAGGTTTATGAAACCTACATTATCCCTGTTGAAAGGGACGAAAATGGTTGGCGCTTAGGTAAATTCTATAGCCCAAGATAACAGAAAAGGCGGTATCGCAATTGCGATACCGCCCTTATGTTTTCATTAAGCCTCAGGTGCTGAATATGTGAATGTGATTTCAATTGTATCTACTGTCTTCTTACCTAAAGAAAGGAGCTTGGGGTTAGCCTCTGAAAGGTCACCGCCCTTAATTCTTGCACCCTCAGGAATTGTAGGTACCCATTCGTTATAAAGGTTTGACCTTGTGCATTTGCCGTCATCAGAAGAGGTATAGTTTTTACCCTCATAAGCAAAAGGTTCACCATTTATAAGGATTTCATCAATTGTGATAATATATCCGGGGAACATTTCTTCACCGTGTGAAATACCGATTGCGGAGAATGCTGTACCCTTTACACCGCCAAGTTCTGTAAAGTCAAGACCGATAGTATATGTGCCCTCACCCTCAATTTTTACGTTGTTGTCCATTACACCCGCTGTTTTATTTGTGGGGTCATAAGTGTCACCAACACTGTAAGCAATGCTCCAGTCACTGCTCTGATACATAATCCATGCAACTGCATATTCATCAGATGCGGGAACAGATACACTTGCGTTGATTTCTTCTTCTGCAGATGCAAGTGCTGTCTCAAGATTAGCTTTTGCATTATTCTGAACTTCTGCATAGTCTGCAGGTTCATTTGCTACCTGTCTGTCCTTAAAAATTGCTGCTACTGTTTCATCAGATACAATACCTGAAGAACGCTTATAGAAACTGCTGCAGTCCCAAAGTACCGGAACATAGTTATAAAGGTCACAGTTATCGAGAAGATTTGCATAAAACTTATCAGTATCAGGCTTTAAACCGCTGCCGCTCTTCATAACTGCATATTCACCGATTATGATACCATAACCCTGGTCTGTATACTTTGTCAGCTTTTCAAAAAGTCCGTTCTGTTCTTCAAAATCAGTAGGAGAACCCCACTGGTTTACAGCATCTGTACCACAGTAGTCCCAAGGTGTATAATAATGAACAGAAAGAAGAAGTTTATCCTTTGCAGTATCATCAGGCATCTTGTATCTGTCGTCGCAAGTCATCTGAATATCGGTGTTATAACCTGCAATAAGTAAGAAACGGTCTTCATTCTTACCGCCTGTAGAACGAATAAGCTTTACAAACTCACTATTGATTTCATGCAGCTTTTCGTAACATTCGTTTACCTTAAGTACACCCTTTGAGCCGGTAATATCAGAGTCATTAAGACGGTCGCCAAGCTCTTCGTTTGCAGATTCAAAAATAAGCTTATAGGAATAATCGCCAAAACGTTCTGCTATCTGACTCCACATAGCCTTGTAAATATCCATACCCTGCTGACGTACTGTTTCATCTGCGGAACCGAACATTCCCCACCAGCCGCCGTCCCAGTGGTCGTTGATAATAACGTACATTCCTGCGTCAAGAGCGTAATTAACAATCTGCTCTACACGGTCCATAAGTCTTGTATCAATTGTATAATCGCCGCTTTCAAAATTCATGCCGTTTGTCCAGGCTACAGGAATACGGATTGTATCAAAGCCTAAATCTTTCATATCCTGAATCATTTCAGGTGTTGTATAAGGCTGACCCCAGCCCATTTCAAAACCTGAGGGGTCCTGACCGGCAAGGTAGCCTTTGTGGTTATAAGCCTCAAGAGTGTTACCAAGATTGATACCATTACCCATTTTCTTAGAAAGGTCAAGAGCAGTCATTGCCTTAAGTTCTTCCTCAAGTGCAGCATCTTCACCGCTGCTTTCTGTATCCTTTTCAGCATCATTATTGTCTGTAACAACCGTGTCGGTTCCAACAGGGTCAGTCTGAACAGCAGGTTCGGTTGTTTCACAGCCACCAAGAAGTGCTGTAGTCAGCATACTTAACGCGGCAAACAGCGCCGCAGCTTTTCTTTTCTTCATAACGTTTCTCCTTGATAAAGGTTGATTTCATGCCATGTAATCCTTTACACAACATCTTGAGTTTTATTTTATCATAAAATATACTTAAAATCAATAACAAATCTGACAATTTTTTAGAAGAATTTAGTACAATATTGACAAAAGGGGTATCTGCATTTGCAGATACCCCTATTTTTTATGAAAGCTCATATATTGTCCCGTTTATAGAGATTGCCCCAATTTCAGACAAATCAATTGCTGTCTGACTTCCGTTTGCATGAAATTCCGTTTCAAAGCTGAACTCAATCTTTCCTGTTTCCCTATTGCTGTTTGATGTACCTGAGGTAACAAATACCATTACATCTGAAACCGTACCGTCATTTCTGATTAATTCAACCTTTGCTCCTCTGCGGTCAACAAGTCCTACATAACAGGTATTTTCCGAAAGCCCTTCCCTAACATCCATCTTACCTGAAAGTTTTCCACCAATACTGCTGATTGCTATTTCATCAAAAACAGTTTCAAGTTCACACATGCCTACGTCCTCATAAGAATATGTTCCATCGGGATTTTCTGTCATTTTATCAATATCCACCGAAAGCTTTGCTGTATTGCTTAAATCCTGTGCTGTAAGAGTGTTGACAGATTCTTCGGAAGGATTATAAACAAACTCAATGCTCCATTCAAGGTCAAGCACAGCTATGGAATCAAGATAATCCTGTTCCTCCTGTGTAAGCTGATATTCATCGTCACCGTAAGCCATAAAGGCTGTTTTTTCACGGGGAACCTCACCTTCAATAAGATTATGTGCGGGATAAAATCCCATACCTGAAATTAGCACGGTTCTGTCTGCAATTTCAAAATTCTGGTATATACCCGAAAGCTCTATTGACATTTCGATATTACCCTTTTCATTTACGTAAGTGTTGTAACCTGAACCTGCTTTACCATTCGGGTAATCACCATCAATTTTCATTACTTCGGTACAGCTTGTAAGATTTGTTTTCGCCAGTAAATCTGTATTTTTAAAATAATCCTCAACAGGTGTGCCGTCTGCTCTTGCAATTTCAATAACTGTAATCAGGTTCTCGCTCGTACCTGTGACTCCCTTGAGATTTACAATATAGTCATCATCGGAAACTGACCATTTTATATTGTCGGCATTACCTATAAGCTGATTGCCAAGTTCATCGTTTTCGACCATTATTCTGCTGCCGAAAATCTCATTAAAATCAATAATTCCTGCCGCTGCGGCACCAAATGTACCAAGCGTCAGCGCTGCCGCAGCTGCACATATTGTAATAAGTGGCTTTTTAAAGTTTTTTTCCTTTTTGTTTTTCATTTTACTCTTCCTTTCAATAATGCTGCTTCTGAAACTGTCATTGTCAGTTATAGGAACAACCTGCGAAAAGGAAGTCTTAAATATTCTCTTAAAATTCATTGTAACCCTCCTTGATAAGCAATTCCTTAAGCTGTCTGCGTCCTCGCATAAGACGGGTAGTTATGGCGGTTTTGCTCTCGCCAAGCAGACTGCATATCTCTTTCACAGAATATTCCTCATAATAGTACATATACAAAACCGTGCGAAATTTCGGCTTAAGAGTCATAAGTAAAGGAAGAATATTGTCCCCCTCATTCATAAAAGTGCAGCTATCAGCATTTTCTCCCAGTGGTTCTGAAAATCTGTACCAACGGGATTTAAGAAGATTTTTGCAACTGTTTGCTGTAACCGTAATAAGCCATGCTTTCACATTTTCATCTGCTGCAAAATACTGCTCTGAAGCATATAGTTTTAAGAAAACCTCCTGAGAAATATCCTCAGAATCAGCATAGCTTTTCGTGTAACAATATGCCACTCGGAATACTGTTTCACGGTAAAGACTAATAAGTCTTGAAAATTCTTGTTCTGTCATATTGTACATTCCTTATTCCATCGCTTTAAAGAGCCCTTCACTTATAAGACAAATCAAAATGATAAATGGTCACAAAATTATTATACCTCACCGGCTGAATTTACACAACTTGTCTTGAGATATTCTGCTAATCATCTGAAAGCTGAATATAATTCAATAAAAATTCCCCGCAAAGCAGGTTGCCCTGCCCTACGGGGATTGCTATTATTCAATTTCCTTTGTTATTTTTTCAAAAACGTCACCTGAGGGAGTTTCTTCTGTCGTTTTAAGAATTTCCTCAACCTGTGCCGTGTTCAGATTTTCTGCTACTTCCATAACACCTGCATTAGTTTGTGCCGCTCTCCTTCTCTGTGTTATGATTATTGCCGCTACAATAATCATAACTGCCGCCGCTGTAATCCAAAGTAAAACCGTGTTCTTATTATCAGACATCTGACCTGTTGTTATCACTGAAACAGCCTCTCCTGATTCAGCACCTGCTGTTGTGTAATACCATTCCGGCTTATCGCATTCAGGCATTGTTTCAAGAGCTGCACCACCACCGCCGGGCATAATTGAACCGCCTATATCTATACTTTCCTCATCAACAAAATCAACTCTACCTGCATGTTGTATAGCATTCATTATAGCGTCAGTATGTTCAAAAGCAACCATATTGCCATATTTATCATCACAATCATCAATAAGCGCCTGAACTTCGGAAACCGTTGTATCAATATCTATGCGGACAACATTTTCCCTTTCATAAACACCAATACCCCATGAAGAAACTATTCCTTTATCAGTCATTTCTACAAGCTGTGCCGTCAGCTTTTCCTTAACCTCATTAAGTTCCATATAGGTATATGGCTTATAATCAAAAACAACCGAATCGTGATTTGTTATTTGTGAGAGAATTTCTTCCTTTCCCTTTTGACCGTTTTCACCTGTAACAAGTGCAACTGTCAGCTTATCCATTCCGCCGTCTGTACTCCATACACCGCAAACATAATCAGGATACGGAACATCGCCTTCAGCAGTTTTGTACCAATAATCGTACAGCTCCGAAAAGCATTCAAACTTCACATTATCCGCAGGGAGTAATGTTGTAGTTGTCACAGCGTCAGCAGTTTCAACTTCATACTCCTCTGCCATTGTTGTCGGTGCAACAGTTGTTTCACTTAACGCTGATGCAGAGATTGAAAAAATAACTGAAAATACACAAGCTGCCATAACAAAAAATATTGTTTTTCTCATAAATCATTACCTCCGTTAAGAATGTCCCTTAGCCGTTTTATTGCCTTATGATATTTCCACATTACCGTACCTGCGGGAATGCCCATTATTTCCCCGATTTCTCTGAATTTAAAACCGCCGTTAACATGAAGTACCACAAGTTGACGTTCATTTAAGTCAAGCTTTTTCAAAGCACGGTCAAGGTCAATTCTTTCTTCAGTTTTTTCTGTTTCTGCGGACAGAATATTTTCATAATTATCAATATCCGCATTGTTGTGTTGCTTTCGCAGAGCATCAATTGTGAGATTGTGCACGATTCTCATAAGATACGCTCTTGGATTTTCGAGAGAGGATTTAGGGGGATTGCGGTACAGTTTGACAAAAAATTCCTGCAATATGTCCTCTGATAAATTTCTGTCCTGTGTAATTCTGTAAATAACAGTAAAGGCAGAGGTGTTAATCTCCTTGTAAATTTCTTCAAACGCACCTTTATCACCCTGACTTAATTTTAAAAGCATTTCTGAAAGCTCAACATTTGTCACTTCAACATCCCCTTTCACTTAATAAGACGTATATACTGCGTATTTTATTGGCGGTTTTCTCAAATTTTTCATTTTCTTGACATTCAACTTTTTCTGCTATATAATATATTACAACAATTTAAATGCAAAGGAAAGAATTTTATGAAAAAAATATTAAGTCTGCTTTTATCTGCAGTAATGCTGTTTTCCCTGAGCGGTTGTTTTTATGGCAATTATGAGCTTGACGAAGAAGTAATCGAAGACATTGTTTCAGAATTTGACGAGTATCTTGATGAGGAATACCCTGAAGAATCCTCAACCGAAACAGAACAGGAAGAAGTGACTGAAGATACCGCCCTACCAACTGAAACAACAGAAATAACCACAGAAGAAACAACAACCTCTGTTCCTGAAACAACCGAAACAACCACAACCACTGAAGAGCCTCAAGAAACAGCAAACTCCCCTCCTGTTGAAGAAGAACCACAGATTGATGAATATGGCACCTATACAACAAAGGAAGATGTTGCTCTTTACATTTATACATACGGAAAACTGCCTCAGAATTTCATCACTAAAAAAGAGGCACAGGCTTTAGGTTGGGAAGGCGGTTCTCTTGAACCTTACGCACCCGGAATGTGCATAGGCGGAAGTCATTTTGGAAATTACGAAGGATTGCTCCCTGAAAAGAAGGGCAGAAAATATACCGAATGCGACATTGATACATTAGGTGCGTCTAAACGTGGCGCAAAGCGTATCGTGTTCTCTAACGACGGATTAATTTACTACACCGAAGACCATTATGAAAGCTTCGAACTGCTTTACGGGGAGGAATAAAATGAAAAAAATAACCATTGATTGCCTGGAAATCTCCGACAAGGAAGAACTTCATAACACTCTTGCAAAAGAGCTGAAATTTCCCGATTGGTATGGTGAAAACCTTGACGCACTATATGATTGTTTGACAAGTATTTTTGAAGAAACAACCATAATAATCGAAAACTTTTCATCACTTGAAAAAAGGCTTGAAAGTTATGCGTCTGCATTTATGAAAGTGATGAAAAAAGCAGATGAAGATAACGAAAAAATAACTGTAGTTTTTCATAAAAAAAAAGACTCACTGTTATAAAAAATATTCTTGGAATAATTGCTGCAGCAGACCTTCTGCTTATAATTATTCTGCCCTTTTTTGAATGCCTTTTCAAGGTAAGGTTCTTTTATCTTTTTGAGGACAGCTACCTGATTACCCTTGTATTAATTGAATTTATTCTGATTGCTGTTATACTTTTTCTCAATAAAAAGATATTGTTCGGCATTCTTGTTTCGCTTAGCTGTTTTAGCGTGTTGGGTATGTATTCTTTTATAAGCCACTCTGAAACAACTTCTTTTACAGTATCTCTTGACAGCGGTGAGCAGACTTACTATGCTGTATGCAGAAATCCTATGATGTCCATTGAATTGGACAGTTTTATTATTTACAAACCTGTAGTCGGCGGAATAATCGGTAACGACATTTACTGCAGTCATATTCAAAAAACACCTAACCCGCTTTCGGGACGCATCAGCGCTTATGCTGACGGAAATAAGGTTTGTGTATACAAAGACGGAAATCTTATTGGCGGTTACGATTCAGACGAATATACATTTATAGCTGAATAGAATAAAGGCACCGAGTTTTCGGCGCCTTTTTTAATTTTTAAAATTTCAAATTTAACATTTCCTTAACATTTCAAAAACATCTTACAAATATCATGATTATATAATTAAGCCGTAATCAAAAATCAACAACACAATTACGGAGGTATAATTATGAACAAGAATGACCAGAACTTTATTGTACAGGAAATACGCGCACAGTATATGGAAAAGGACAATTCTCAGAAGGACCTTGACCTGCTGCGTGAGCTTGACGCTGAGGTAAAACACCCCGCAAACCTTTTCGGCTATATTTTCGGCAGTATAGGAGCAATCGTCATGGGTGCAGGAATGAGTCTTGTAATGACAGATATCGGAGCTACATTAGGAATTTCCGACCCTATGATACCCGGTATCGTTATAGGTGTATTAGGTATGTTAATGGCAATCATCAACTACCCCATTTATAAAAGCATTCTTGCATCACGTAAAAGTAAATACGCAGACCGCATTTTAAAGCTCAGCGAAAAAATAATGAATGAGGAGAAATAATTATGTCAAAGATTGTTGAAATAAATGAAAAAATCGAAAAAGCAGTTATTGGAGGCTACAAGAAGATTGAAGTTGGTGTGGTTTCGGGATATAAGAAAATCGAAAACGGTGTTGTAAAGGGTTTTGAAAAAATTATGGATAAGTCTATTGAAAAGCTTTTTACACACGAAGGAGAAACAGTTGAGGACGCAAAAAAGCGTTTAATCGAAAACAGTAAGGTGGCTGTCAATAAATAACAATGAAAAAGTGCTGTACGTAGTTGTACAGCACTTTCGTTTATTTATAAGGATTATTCTTTATATATTCATCAAGAACTTCTGACGCGTCCTCTACCATTTTTACACAGGGGCGTGTTTTGTAATATTCAGCAGTTCTTTCAGCAGGAATAAAGCTTTTATCTTCAGCAATCTTGCCTAAAATATCACGGCATATAATAGAACCGTTACGTTCCTTGAATGCAGTGGCAAGGTCCTGAATACGTTTGTAATGCTCCATTTTTTCCTGCCCTGCCTTAGGGTCTGTGTAACCGTAAAGAATACCGGCTGTCATGAACATTCCACTGACAGCACCGCAAACCTCACGTAATCTGCCCATTCCCCCGCCGAAAGAAGAGGAAATAAGCAGCGCTGTCTTTTCGTCCATTCCTGTAAGGTCACTGAATGCTAAAAATACTGCCTGTGAACAGTTATATCCTTCTAAAAAATAATCTCTTGCCTTTTCTGCATGGGTCATTTCTTAAAAATCTCCTCTGCAAGATTTTCGAGAGCAGTTGTATCTGCGCTTTCAATATCGCCCTTATCACCGTAAGCCGCAAATGAAGGGTCAATAGGCAGCTTTGCAATATTTTTAATGCCATGTTTTGCTGCAATTTCTTCAATATGGCTTTCACCGTATATATAGTGCTTTTTATCGCAGTTATCACAAACGAAATAGCTCATATTTTCAACAATACCAAGCACAGGAATGTTCATCATACCTGCCATTTTCACTGCCTTTTCCACAATCATTGAAACAAGCTCCTGTGGGCTGGTAACAACGATAATTCCGCTGACAGGAATTGACTGGAAAACTGTCAATGGTACATCGCCGGTTCCGGGAGGCATATCAACAAACATAAAATCAATATCATTCCATACAACATCTGTCCAGAACTGCTTTACAACTCCCGCAATAACAGGACCTCTCCATACAACAGGGTCAGTATCATTTTCAAGGAGCAGGTTTACAGACATAATTTCCACGCCGTTTTTGGATTTTAACGGAATCATGTTCTGTCCGTCGCTCATTACCTTTCCGCTAACGCCGAAGACCTTAGGGATTGAGGGTCCTGTAACGTCTGCGTCAAGAACGGCTGTCTTATTACCTTTCTTAGCTGAGATTGATGCTAAAAGAGAGGTAACAAGGGATTTACCTACGCCGCCCTTACCTGATACGACAGCAATTACCTTCTTTACATCAGAAAGCTCATTCATAGGAGCGAGAAGGCTTTCTGCCTTACGTTCAGAACAGTTTGAGCTGCAGGTTGAACAATTGTGTGTGCATTCACTCATATTATTTACCATTCCTTTTTTAAATTTTTACATTAATGCTTATTATACTCCCCAAAACAAGAAAAGTCAAGTAAAGTATTTTTCGGGTTGATATTTTACGCATTTTGTGTTATTATATTTATAATATATTTTGTGAAAGGAAAAGAAAAATGCTCGAAAATCTTAACCCTAAAAAAGTATTTCACTATTTTGAGGAGATTGCCGCTATTCCTCACGGTTCAGGAAATATCAGCGCTATCGCCGATTACTGTATGAAATTTGCAGAAAATCACGGTTTAAAGGCTGTACGTGAAGAATGTGACAACGTAATTATTTACGCCGACGGAACACCGGGCTATGAAAACAGTGAACCTGTAATTTTACAGGGACATCTGGACATGGTGTGCGAAAAAACAAGCGATTGTACTAAAGATATGACAAAAGACCCTATCACCCTTAACACCGACGGCGAATGGGTATGGGCTGAGGGTACAACCTTAGGCGGTGACGACGGAATTGCTATAGCATATATTCTTGCCCTTCTCGATTCCGATGACATTCCTCACCCGCCTATTGAGGCACTTCTTACTGTTGATGAAGAAACAGGCATGACCGGTGCAGAATGCCTTGACGGTTCTCATTTAAAAGGCAAAAAGCTCATTAATATCGACTCCGAAGAAGAGGGCTTTATCACTGTCAGCTGCGCAGGTGGTGTAAGAGCAATCTGCGAATATCCTTTGGAATTTACAGCAACAGAAAATGATATGTGCGCGTTGGAAATTTCAGTCGATAAGCTGCTTGGCGGACATTCAGGCGTTGAAATAAATAAGCGCCGTTTAAACGGTCATAAGGTTCTTGCCTCTGTACTGGATTATACAATTTCACAGGTTGACTTTTCTCTCTGCAGTTTAAAGGGCGGTAATAAAACAAATGTTATTCCTAAATCCGCAACGGCAGTGATTGTTACAAAAGCCGAAAATAAAGAAAAGCTGATGAAGGCTGCCTCTGAATATTTTGCCGACATTTTCTATAATGAATATGGCAGCTTTGAGGCAGACGCTGAATTAGTTGTTTGCGATTTTGACGAAAAAATGCCTGAAAAGTGCATGACCGCCGATTGCACACGCAAAATTATTTTCGCACTTATGAATTCACCTGACGGTATAGTTACCGTTATGAAAAATGACCCTGATATGGTAAAAACTTCACTTAATATGGGCGAATTATATATTGATAATAATTTGCTTAAATTGGGGTATCTTATACGCAGTAACAGTTTAAGCGGAAAAAAGGCTGTTGTACAGAAATTGCGCTCATTTACAGAATATCTTGGCGGTTCTGCTGTTTTTGATTCAGATTACCCTTCATGGGAATACCGTGAAAACTCTCCTCTTCGTGATACAATGGTAAGAATTTTCAAGGAAATGTATGGAAAGGAACCCATTATAAATTCTATCCATGCAGGTCTTGAATGCGGACTTTTATCTGAAAAAATCAAGGACGCTGACATGGTTTCTATCGGACCTGACCTTGAAAATGTTCATACTCCCTATGAGCGTATGAATGTTGCGTCTGTTGAGCGCACCTGGAACTACCTTCTTTCCGTACTGAAAAGTCTGAAATAATTTACCCTGCTCCGCTGTTACACTGGTACAGGGTACCGATGTATTCGGTGGAAGGAATAGTATGATAAAAGATGGTTTTATGTATGTGGCGGTACTTATTTTTACCGCCGCATTACTTATCTGCCTACCAAAAATTTTCAAAGGTGAAAAGGCTGAAAAATTTTTCAGCTTTGCGCCCCCTGTTGTGCTGATTTATCTTGGACTTATGCTTATGTGTACCCTGAGAGTGTGGAATCTTGAAACAACCGCTGACGCTTACAGCTCCCTTAAAAACCCACTGCTTTTTGCAATGCTTTTTATAATGCTTTTAAGATGTGATTTAAGAAAAATCATAAAGCTGGGACCTAAAATGCTGATAGGTTTCTTCTCTGCCACAATTTCAATATCTATCGGTTTTTTTATTTCGTATGCCATTCTCCATAATTATCTTGGCAGCGAGGCATGGAAATCCTTAGGTGCCCTCTGCGGTAGCTGGATGGGCGGTGCGGGAAATATGATGGGTATACAGGCAGCTCTCGATGTCAGTGAAAGTGATATGGCGTATGCTCTTGTAACTGACTCAATCTGCGGTACACTATATATAATGTTCCTTTTATGGATTATCGGCTTTTCAAAGCAATTCAACAAATGGACAAATGCTGATACAAGGGCAATTGATGAAGTTGGCTCACTTCTTGCCGCAGAAACAAAGGGTGATACCCGCCCCGTAACTTGGCAGAATATTGCAATTCTGATTGGCTCAGGTCTGTTGGTGTCTGCTGTATCGCAAAAAGTAGGTACTGCCATAAATAGTGTTGCTCCATTCTTTGATAAAACAACCTGGACTGTGCTTATCGTTACCGCACTTGGGGTTGTTTTAGCACTTACCCCTTTCGGTAAAATAAAAGGAACAGAAGAAATTTCAAATGTTCTGCTGTATTTTGTTATTGCGTTAATTGCCTCAAGGGCGGATTTAAGTCACATTGGCGACGCACCTGTATGGCTGTTGGCAGGATTTATCGTAATGCTGTTTCATATTATAATTATGCTAGTTTTGGCAAAGGTGCTTAAAATGGACATCTTCACCTGCGCAGTAGCCTCTTTGGCGAATATCGGCGGTACAGCAACTGCCCCTGTCCTTGCAGGAGCCTACAGCAGTGCCCTTGTACCTGTCGGCATTGTCATGGCACTTTTAGGCTATGTAATCGGCACAGGCGGAGGGCTTATAACTTCTCAGTTGATGAGCATTTTCGGATAAATTTTAGCGGAATTTCTGTAATAGGAATTCCGCTTTTTGTTGCAATTATTAAATTGATATGATATAATTAAAGCAAATTTCCGGGAGGTGCAATATGGCAACAAGTAAGGAATATCTCAGCTTTATCATGGAACAACTGTCATGCCTTGATGAAATTACATA
>JAZUOE010000089.1:0-5860 GCA_045604505.1 Ruminiclostridium sp.
ATACCTGCCATAAGGATTGCAGAATAAGCATAGTAGGGGTTGCAGGTAGCGTCAGGACTTCTTAATTCAAAACGACGCTTGTCAGGTGCCTTAGCATAAGCGGGAATACGAATAACTGCGCTGCGGTTAGAGGTAGCGTAACCGATTGTTACAGGAGCCTCAAAACCGGGAACAAGACGTTTGAAGGAGTTTGTAGAGGGGTTTGTGAAAGCACAGAGTGAACGTGCGTGTTTTAAAAGACCGCCGATAAAGTAAAGAGCTGTTTCAGATAATTCAGAATAGCCGTTAGGGTCATAGAATACAGGCTTACCGTCCTTGAAAAGGAGCATGTGAACGTGCATACCATTACCTGCCTCGCTGTAAATAGGCTTAGGCATAAATGTAGCAGTTCTGCCTTCCTGAAGTGCCGCATTCTTAACCATGTACTTGATAGTCATTGTGTTATCAGCCATCTTGGTCATTTCGCCAAGCTCAACCTCAATTTCAACCTGACCTGAACCGCCAACTTCATGGTGGTGGTACTTAACCTTAATGCCGCGTTCCTCAAGCATGAGGCAGATACGACTTCTTAAATCATAAGTTACGTCATTGGGAAGGTCTGCGTGGTAGCCACGATGACCGGGAGTAATATAGCCCTTATTGTTCATATCAGGGTATGCAGAGTTCCATGCAGCCTGATGTGTGTCAACGGAAAAGCTCATATCTTCAGGCTTTACGCTGTATGTAACATCATCAAAAATATGGAATTCAAATTCAGGTCCGATAATCATTTCGTCAGCAATACCTGTTGACTTAAGATATTCAACCGCATGTTTGGATACGTTTCTGGGGTCCTGATTAAAACGATAGTTCTGTTCAGCAATTACATAAACGTCACCAATCATAGAAAGTGTTGTAACTTCAGCAAAGGGGTCAAGGGACGCGCTGGATAAGTCAGGAATAAAAATCATATCGCTCTTTTCAACAGGTGCAAAACCGTAGTTTGAACCGTCAAAGCCGATACCTGATTCCATAAGGTCAGGAACAAAACGGCTTTCGGGAATTGCTATATGACGCCAACGACCGTCAAGGTCAACCATCTTGAAATCAAGCATTTTTACCTGATTTTCGGTGCAGAATTTTTTTGCCTCTTCAAATGTTTTGAACATTGCATATACTCCTTGTCTTTCATATAATCCTTCTGCTATAGGCAGACAGGTGAAATAATGTTTCATACAGAAACAATACCATATAATTTATGTTACCATATTTTTCAACCATTGTCAAGTATTTTTGTGCAATATTCCAAATATATCCGTCCTGAAGTTCATTTTAAACCTGACTAGATTCCAACAAAAGAATTGTTTTTGTTCACATATATAAAATTATAGTTTAGGTAATATTGCATAAAATATAACATTAAAAATTATAAAATATTGACTTTTACATAAAAATATGCTATTATACTAATAGTTTATACTCTTGAAATAGGGAGGCTTTATCTTGGAAAAACTGGTGCAATTTGATTTGTGTGCCTTATTACTTCTTATATTATTGCTGTTTTCAACAATATTCAGGCGCATGACAAAGGGACTTTCAAATAAAATGTTCCTGCTGATACTTGGAACAATGTTATTTGCCACACTGTTTAACATACTTGCTATAACTCTCGACAATTCCGGTGTCGCAAATGAATTGCTGCTTTACATATCCCATACTGGTTATCTGGCTTTTCATACTATGACGACTCCGGCGTACGTGCTTTATGTAATAAGCCTGTCAGATACTTGGCATAAGCTGGAGAACAGTATGCTGCAAAAGCTTTTACTGACTACACCGTTGGCGGCGCTGCTTGTAATGCTGATAGTAAACTATTTTACAGGCTCAATTTTCACGTTAGAAAACCATGTTTACAAAAGAGAAGAACTTTTCTTCCTGCTTTATGTGGTTGCCGTGTATTATATGATTTTAGGTCTTGCTTTTCTTTTTGTTTACAGAAAGCTCCTTTCAAAAGTAAAGATTATTTCCATAAGTTCAATTGTGCCTTTTATGATTATAGCAATCATAATTCAGTATTTCAAGCCGACTTATGTTGTAGAAATGTTTGCAAGTGCCCTTTCTCTTCTTGTAATTTCTATGACAACTCAGCGTCCCGAAGAAATCATAGACACACGTACAGGCTTAGGAAACTACAGTGCTTATGCAGACAACGTCAAGCGTTCTTTTAACACAGAAAAAACGTTTGCCATTATCATGGTGAATGTAGGTAATTTCCAATCTATTCAGTCAATGCTGACTTATGATGCAACTGTAACGCTGCTTAAATCTATTTCACAGGAAATAACAAATGTTTGCAGATATTACAGATGTCAGGCTGAAAACTACTATTTGGACAGAGGACGTTTCCGCATTACTCTAAGCGGAAAGCATATAGCACAAGGGAAGGATATTGCCGCAATGCTCCATACCGCCCTTAAATCAAATATCAGCATCAATGAGCTGTCTATTGACCTTGTTCCCCATATCTGCGTAGTTAATTGCCCCGAAGATATAAAGGATTTTACAACCCTTTCTTCCTTTGGCTCAAACTTCCACGAGCGTAATAATGACGGCAAAAAGGTCATTTTTGCCTCTGATTTGTTCAAGCAGGAAAAGTTCGATATGGCAAGTAATGTGGATATTATAATTGAACGTGCTATTAAAGATAACAAGTTCAAGGTTTACTATCAGCCGATTTTTTCCGTTGAAAAGGGCAGATTTTCTACAGCAGAGGCATTGCTCCGCCTTATTGATGACGAATACGGCTTTGTTCCCCCTGATATGTTCATTCCTGCAGCAGAAAAAAGCGGCGCAATCCACAAAATCGGTGATTTTGTACTTAACGAAGTTTGCCGTTTTATTGCAAGTGACGACTTTAAAAAGCTGGGGCTTGACTATATTGAGATAAATCTTTCGGTTGCTCAATGTATGCACGGCGACCTTGCCGACAAAGTTCTTGAAACCCTTGAAAAGTATAAAATTTCTCCCGATAAAATTAATCTTGAGATAACAGAAACCGCTGTCAGCTTTGGTCAGAATGCAATGAAACAAAATCTTGATAAGCTTAATCAGGCAGGAGTTTGTTTCTCATTGGACGATTACGGCACAGGCTATTCAAACATGAAGAGAGTTGTTCAGCTACCGCTGAAAATAGTAAAGTTGGATAAGTCTTTCGTTGATGAACAGCATAATCCTAAGATGTGGATTGTCCTTCAGAATACTGTAAAAATGCTGAAGGATATGAATATGGAAATTGTTGTTGAGGGTATCGAAACACAGAAAATGGTTGAGCAATTCACAGAGCTTAACTGCGATTATATTCAGGGCTATTATTTCTCGAAACCTGTCCCCGAAGAACAATTTGTTGATTTTATTAAAGAGGCACATGGTGTTGCATAACGAAAAGGGAAACCGCTTGGTTTCCCTTCTCTTTTTATAATTCATTTAAAAGCCTTGCAATATCTTCCTTCACTGCTAAACCATCTGAGAATGCAGTTGCGCCACCACAGGCGGTTCCCAATTTTAATGCGTATTCATAATCTGCTTTTTCTATTCCCGCTATAAATCCCGCAACCATTGAATCACCTGCTCCGACGGAATTTCTGACCGTTCCCTTACACACACCGCAACGGTGATAACCGCCGTTTTCATCAAGCAGAACTGCACCGTCACCTGCCATTGAAACAAGTACGTTTCTTGCTCCCTGCTCCCTTAATTTTTCGGCATAATATTTAATCTGCTCCTCTGTTTTCACTTCTGTACCAAACATTTCACCAAGTTCAAAATTGTTTGGCTTAATCAAAAAAGGCTTGTATTTCAGCACGTTAAGCAATAACTTACCTGATGCGTCAACAACCGTGCGAATGTCTTTTTCTGCAATCCTACAAAGTATTTTCTCATAAATATCAGCAGGAAGTGAAGACGGTACGCTCCCCGCAAGTACAAGTGTATCACCGTCCTGCAGGTTGTCAAGCTTTTCATAAAGCTCATTCAAGGCATTTTCCGTAATATTCGGTCCCTGTCCGTTTATTTCAGTTTCTTCGTCTGATTTTATCTTGATATTAATGCGTGAAAATCCGTCCTGAATATGGACAAAATCCGTTTCTATCCCCTTTTCACTCATACCGTTTTCTATAGCTAACCCTGTAAAACCCGCTACAAAGCCAAGTGCTATTGATTTTACGCCAAGTTCTGATAAAACAAAGGACACATTAATTCCCTTTCCGCCAAAAAAGAACTGCTCTGATAAGGTTCGGTTTACTGCACCGTTTTTTATAGCGTCCGTGTGAATTACATAGTCAATTGCGGGGTTAAAAGTTACTGTATATATCATTTTCAATTCCCTTTCTTTTTGATAAGGAAAGTATATCATACTATAAAGAAAAAAACAAGTCTGTTATAGACTTGTTTAGACTGTCGATAAATCCTACTTTTAAGTAGCGAGGAGCTTTCACGAGTATTTGGGGCTGCCGCCCCTTGCCCCCGCCAACCCTTTTGTAAAAGGGTTGACCGAAAACTTTTATATTTCTCGCTACGCTCGATTTTTCGAGAAATAAGACTTTTTCTACAAGATGAAAAAGTCTGTTATAGACTTGTTTTTTTAACAGGTTCGTCCTGCTTTTTCAATGCCATTGATAATGGCTTATAGATAAAGAAAACTATTACAGAACAAAGCGCAAACTTGCCGAATGTAAATGGCGCATTAAACCAAATGAGTGCGTCCCATAAGTCAACTACGCTACCGCTTAATTCTCTGTACATGCCAAGTATTGTCTCAAGGGGAAACCCCATTGCGTTCATATAGAATGGGTATGTAATGTAGTAATTTATCAATATACTTGCCGCGCCTGAAACAAGCGCACCTATAACCATTGATACCGCTGCCATAGTCTTAGTCGGCTTTAACTTATAGATTATTCCGGCGGGAAGTACGCAGCAGATACTTGTGAGGAAGTTTGCAAGTTCGCCAACTCCGGCTGAATTTGAAGTAGCAATGTGGATTACATTTTTTATAAGGCAAACCACAACCGCAGACAGCGGAGATACTAAAAATGTGGCTAATATTGCGGGTAAATCCGAAAAATCCATCTTTACAAAAGACGGAATAAGAAAAGGCACGGGAAATTCAAATATCTGCAAAACGGCAGATAATGCGCCTAAAATAGCTGTAAGTGTAATAAATCGGATTTTCTTGCTGTTCATAATTTACTCCTAACTCAGGGGTTAAATAATGGAAAACCCCGATTGCAGACACAATCGGGGCGTAATAACACAAGGTTATAATGTTTCTTCCATCCGGACTATACCGTCGGTTTCGGAATTGCACCGAATCTTGCCAAAAGGCTCGTGGACTTTACCACCGGTGGAGAATTTCACTCCGCCCTGAAACATAAAATCGTTATTAAACTTTATTAATTATTCCTGACAGCCGCAATCGCAGTCTTCAAGTTCGGATAAATCGAACTCAAGTGTTTCGCCGCAGTTGGGGCAAGCAATAGAACCGCTTGCAATTACGTCAAAATCTGTTGTGATTGTGTTATCGCAGTTGGGGCATGTAATTTCGTACATATCCTCATCGCAGCAGTCACAGTCATCATCACAGCAATCGCAGTCGCAATCATCATCGCAGTATACTTCATCTTCGAGGTCGTAAACTGCATCTTCAAGATCGGAAACTACGTCTGTAACATCAGCAAGGTCAGAATCAATATCTTCGATGTTGAGAGCAATATCGCCGAGAACATCAATGATAGCATTAAGAACCTTACCTTCGTTTGTGCTGTCATCAAGCTTCATGCCTTCAGAAGTCGGATCGTAGCCATGTCGTTCTGTGAGCCAAGGA
>JAZUOE010000090.1:0-2309 GCA_045604505.1 Ruminiclostridium sp.
CTGTAATCTCCATTTATTTTTACATAATCGTATGTAAGGTCACAGCCCCATGCGGTTGCTGAATATTCTCCACTACCGATAGATACATTAATATCAATTTCATCTTCTGAAAGAATAATTTTAGCTTTTTCTTCAGAAAAATCAACACCGGCACCATTTTTACATACATCAATTTTTCCAGCTTCGGAAGAAAGTGATACATCAACCTTATTTATATCAAATTCCGCCTCTGCATAGCCAACTGCACATAAAATACGTCCCCAATTGGCATCTGAACCAAACATTGCACATTTAAAAAGGGGAGAGCGAATAACACTTTTAGCAACTGTAATGGCAGTATCTAAATCTTCAGCACCGGATACTGTACATTCTAAAAGCTTTGTTGCTCCTTCACCGTCTTTTGCCAACATACGTGTCATATTCATCATTACAGTATAAAGTGCATTTCTGAATGATGTATATTCATCACCAACATCTGTAATTTCAGCATTTTGAGCCATACCGTTGGCAAGAACACAAACCATATCATTTGTAGAAGTATCGCCATCTACAGAAAGGCAATTATATGTTATTTTAACTATTTCAGAAAGAGCTTTTTGCAGCATTTCAGAGGAAATAGCAGCATCTGTTGTAATAAAATTAAGGGTGGTTGCCATGTTGGGGTGAATCATTCCGCTGCCCTTTGCCATTCCGCCAATTTTACAAATCTTATCACCGATTGTAAATTCAACAGCAACTTCTTTCTTTACAGTATCAGTTGTCATAATTGCAGTTGCCGCATCTTCGTTTCCGGTGTAAGAAAGCTTATCAGCAAGAGGTTTAACAGCCTTTTCGATAGGTTCAATAGGAAGAATTTGTCCGATTACGCCTGTTGATGCAACGATAACCTCTTCAGGTTTTATACCGAGAACGTTAGCAGTAAGCTGACACATTTTATATGCTTTTTCTTCACCATCAGCATTACAAGTATTTGCATTTTTTGAGTTGGCGATAATAGCAATAGCCTTACCGTCTGTTTTTTCAAGGTTTTTCTTTGTTACAAGGATAGGTGCGCCCTTGACCTTATTTTGAGTATAAACTGCTGCTGCATTGCACATTTTATCGCTGACAACAAAGCAGATGTCATTTTTCTTTGTAGGGTTGTCTTTAATACCACAATAAAGACCACTTGCTTTAAAACCCTTAGCAGCGCAAACGCCGCCTTCAATTTTTTTAAAATTTTCCATAGTAAACCTCTTTTTATAATATATCTATCAGCTCTTCAAAGGATTTTACAATATAGTCAACTTCTTGAAAGGGCTGATTGAGATTTGTAATTAGTACAGTTTTAAGACCTGCTTTTTTTGCGCCTAAAATATCTTTCATGTAATCATTTCCAATCATAACAGTACTTTCGGCGTTTGCACCAAGTTTCTGCAAAATATTCTCAAAGAAAGCAGTATCAGGTTTTCTTGCACCGAGCTCCTTTGAGGTAAAATAATAATCGAAATAACTGTCAAGATTAACTCTTTCAAAAGTTTTTTTCATCGCAATAGCGTCTGATTCACCTGCGTTTGAACCAACTGTACAAATGTATTTGCTGTGTAGATAAGGTATTACATCGGTAACGCCCTGCATAACTTTTATTTCTTCCCACAAATACATAGCTCTTTCATCATTCGGGTCGTCAGCCATCAGCGTATCGCCCCAGTCAAAAATCAGATATTTTATATTATTCATATATTTATGTTTTACGAATCAGATAAGTCCGATTGTTTCATCGGCACCCATCATAATGTTCAGGCACTGAACAGCAGCGCCACTTGCACCTTTTCCTAAATTATCAAGACGTGAACAAACTAAAATTTGTTCATCATTACCTGAAACAATAATTTCCATATTATTAGTTCCTTCTAGCTCATTTGCACCGATAAAACCATTTGTCAGAACATCTTCGCCGTTCAGTTCTGTTACCTTTATGAAAGATGAGCCTTCATAATGTTTATCGAACATTGCTTTTATATCTGCAGGTGAATAATTCTTGTTAAGAAGTCTTGTCTGTAAAGGTAATGACACAACCATACCTGCAAAATAATCGCACACATAAGGATTAAACATGGGTTTATACTTTAAACCTGAAATTACCTGCATTTCAGGAAGATGCTTATGAGATTGAGTTAAAGCGTACTGTCTTGGTGTGTCAAACTCTTTTGTACGCTGAGCATCTTCGTATTGAGCAATACCTTTTTTACCTGCACCGCTATATCCGGAAACCGCATGAACAGTAACAGGATAATCAGCAGGAACAATATTATTTTTTATAAGTGGGT
>JAZUOE010000091.1:0-2907 GCA_045604505.1 Ruminiclostridium sp.
AAGGAATGATTTCTATGTTCGAAAGACTGGAGTTTTTAAGAAATAAAGCCAATCAGCTTCCCCTTCATCCCGGAGTTTATCAGATGAAAGATAAAACGGGCAATATAATCTATATCGGTAAAGCTAAACTGCTTAAAAATCGTGTTACTTCATATTTTCGTTCAGTAGAAACTCATAACGCTAAGACATATAAGCTGGTATCAAATATTCACGACTTCGATTTTATTGTTACAGAAACCGAGCTTGATGCACTTGTTTTAGAGGCTAGTCTTATAAAGCTGCACTCCCCTAAATACAACATTTTATTAAAAGATGATAAAGGATTCAGCTATATTCGTATTACCGGTGGCGATTACCCTAAAATAATGCATTCTTTTAAAAATGATGACCCTGCGTCAACCTATATCGGACCTTATACAAGTGGATATACTGTAAAGCAGACTATAGAGGAATGCAATAAAATTTTTATGCTCCCAACCTGCAAAAAGGTTTTCCCTCGTGATTTTGCAAAAGAACGTCCCTGCTTAAATCATCATATTAAAAAATGTATGGGCGTATGTCAAGGAAAAATTTCCCCTGACGAATATAAGAAAACAATATCAGAGGCTTTAGCCTTTATAAAAAATGGCAGTAAAGAAAGCATTGAATATCTAACAACAGAAATGGAAAAAGCTGCAGAAGATTTGGAATTTGAACGTGCAGCTATATTACGAGATAGAATTAATGCAATCACTCGCTCTGCTAAAACTCAATCTATTCAAACTGAGCGTGATTTAAGCTGTGATGTATTTGCAGTTTCACAAAATAGCAATCTGACTAGTATTGCTGTTGTAAAATACCGTGTAGGAAAACTTATTGATAAGGAAAATCATTTTATCGGTGATGAATACGATAATAATCTTATGCGTAGTGAATTTCTTCTGCAATACTATTCAAATGGAAGAGAAATTCCCAAGTTGATATATCTTGATGGTGATACAGAAGATAATGTGCTTTTAGAGGAGTACTTCAAAAGTATATGCGGACATAAAGTTTCTATAACTGTACCAAAACGCGGAGAAGGACTTGTACTGACAACTCTCGCAAAAAGTAATGCTGATGAATATCTTTCTTTGAAAGTCGGCCGTACAAGTCGAGAAATTACCGCATTACAGGACCTTGCAAAACTACTTGGTCTTGCGAAAATACCCGTTTTAATTGAAAGCTATGATATTTCAAATATGGGTGATCAAACTAGAGTTGCAGGTATGATAACTTACCGAAATGGTCGTCCATATAAAAAAGGTTATAAAAAATTCAATATAAAAGAAGTTATCGGCATTGATGACTATGCTTGTATGCAGGAAATAATAAAAAGAAGATTCACCCACTATCTTAACGGTGATGATGGTTTTTCAGAATTGCCGGACCTTATACTTCTCGATGGTGGTAAAGGGCATGTTAATGCAGTTAAAGAGGTATTGAACGAATTAAATATTGAAGTTAATCTTTTTGGTCTTGTTAAAGACAGTAAACACCGTACAAGAGCTATTTCTGACGGTGGCGAAGAAATACAGATTAATTCAAACAGAAATCTTTTCAAACTCCTAACTGAAATTCAAGATGAAGTTCATCGCTTTTCAATTAACTATCAAAGAAAAAAACACAAGCAAAGTCAATATGAACTTGAACTTACAAAAGTTAAAGGCATAGGTGAGAAAAAAGCCCTTGCCCTGCTGAAAAAATATAAAACAAAACAGGCTATCCGTGAGGCAACGATTGAAGAATTGATGGAAACAGCAAAAATCAACTACGAAACTGCGGAAAACCTGCACATATATATACAGGAGATATTTTAATGAGAGTAATTACAGGTATTGCAAGAGGTATGCGTCTTAAAACCGCTGAAGGAATGGACGTAAGACCTACTGCAGAAAAAATTAAGGAGGCAATGTTCAGCATTGTTCAATTTGACCTAGAAGATGCAGTTGTACTTGATTTATTTGCAGGTTCAGGACAGTTAGGAATTGAAGCATTAAGCAGAGGAGCTGCCAAAGCTTACTTTGTAGATAACAGTCCTGTTTCTATAGGCATTGTCCGAGAAAATCTTAAGCATACTAGATTAGAAGAAAATGCTATTGTTTGTAATATGCCTAACACTGCTTTTTTAAGAACAACTCCGGCTAAATTCGATATTGCTTTTCTTGACCCGCCATATAACAAAAAGTTGATTCAACGCTCTTTACCTGCTCTGATTGAAAAAATGTCAGAAAATGGAATAATAGTGTGTGAGCATGAAAAAAACTGTCGCTTACCTGAACAAGAAGGAGATTTCTCAATCAGCAAAACATATAATTACGGTCAGATTAGTCTTACTGTTTATAGAAGGAATGAGGTGACAGAAGAAAATGAGTGATAAAACACGAATCATGCGAAAAGCTGTTTATCCTGGCAGTTTTGACCCGGTAACAAATGGTCACCTCGAAATTATTCGCCGCGCTGCCAAGCTTTTCGATAAACTCATTGTTCTTGTTTCTGTGAATGCAACTAAAAATCCTAGTTTTACTTCAGAAGAGAGAGCTACCCTGTTAAGAAAAGTATGTTATGATATTCCAAATGTTGAAATAGATACATTTGATGGACTTATCGTTGATTATTTTGACCAACATGATTGCGATATTATTGTAAAAGGCTTACGTGCTATGTCTGATTTTGAGTCGGAATTCCAAATGGCTCATATAAATAAACATTTATGTGAAAAAGCAGAAACTGTTTTTTTATGTGCAGACAGCGAAAGCACTTATCTTTCTTCCAGCATGGTTAAACAAATCGCATCATTTGGCGGAGATATAAACGCTTTTGTTCCACCTGCAATAGTCGATGATATTAAAAAAAGATTAAGCTAATAAAACAGAAAGAAGTCGGAGG
>JAZUOE010000092.1:0-8612 GCA_045604505.1 Ruminiclostridium sp.
AACTTGCCTTTCTAAGGAGGCTATTCCGCTTATCAGATACAGAACACGTGATATTACACGTCTTATGTATGAGCCTTGTAAATGTGGAAGAACAACTGCAAGAATGGAAAATCTCAGTGGCAGAACAGATGATATGCTGAAAATCAGAGGCGTAAATGTTTTCCCAAGCCAAATTGAAGAGGTTTTATTGAAAACAGAGGAAATAGGACCTCATTATGAGATTATTGTTGATAGAAAAAATCATTCTGATATTCTTACAATCCGTGTTGAACTTGCCCCTGCAAGTATGACAGATGATTTTGCAGAGCTTGAGAAAATCAAGAATAAGCTCAGAGGCGCACTTCGCACAATGCTTGGTCTTGACGCTATAATTCAGCTTGAATCTCCTAATACGCTCCAACGTTTTGAGGGTAAGGCCAAGAGAGTTACTGATAACCGAAAAAAGTAAATCAGGGGTGATATAATGAAACAACTTACAGTTTTTATCGAAAACAGAATGGGCAGACTTGAGGAAGTTACTGAAATACTTTCTAAAAACAATATTAACATTATTTGCATTAGTCTTGCAGATACAACAGAGTATGGTATGCTCAGAATGATTGTATCACAACCTGCTGCAGCTTGTGAGGCACTTTCAGCATCGGGATTTTCTGCAATGTTGACTGATGTTATTGCAGTTAAATTACCTCACCATTTTGGTACTCTCAAGAAATTAAGCGGAGCATTAAGCGAAAAATCAATTGATATTCGTTATATGTACGCTCTTACATCAGGGGAAGATGCTGCAATTGTTATTAAAACATCTGATTATGAATTAACTGAAGAAATTCTTTCAAAGGATTATGAAATTTTAAATCCTGTTGATGTTTATAACATGTAATTATTTGAGGAAGTTGCTTTATGCGACTTCCATCAAATTTACGTTTCCGCTTTACAGGTTTAAAGTAATGCGGCTTTAAAATATAAAGACTTTAAAGTTTAAAAACGAAAGGATAACTAAAATGTTTCTATGGATTATTCTTATTGCTTATTTAATAATTATGGTTGGTATTGGTATTTATTGTCGTAAAAGTACATCAACTGTTAATGATTTTGTTCTTGGAGGAAGAAGTGTTGGAGCTTGGTTCACTGCTTTTGCTTACGGCACATCATACTTCTCTGCAGTAGTATTTATTGGATATGCAGGTCAGTTTGGTTGGCTTTATGGTTCAGCGTCAACCTGGATTGGTATAGGTAACGCTGTTATTGGTTCCTTACTTGCTTGGTTACTGCTTGGAAAACGTACACGTGTTATGACTAAGTATCTTTCAGCGTCTACTATGCCTGAATTTTTTGAAAAACGTTACGGTTCAAAAACATTGAAGTTTATTGCGGCTGCAATTGTATTTATTTTCCTCATTCCTTATACTGCGTCTGTATATAATGGTCTTTCAAGACTTTTTGAATCCGCATTCCATATTGATTATAATGTTTGCATTATTGCAATGGCTGTGTTTACCGCAATTTACGTAATTGTCGGCGGATATAAAGCAACTGCTCTTAACGATTTTATTCAGGGAATTATTATGCTTATCGGTATTGCTGCAGTTGTTGTTTGTGTTGTATCAAACAAGGGCGGTCTTAGTAATGCTTTTGCAGAGCTTGGTAAAATTCCTGACGCAAACGGTAATACAGAAGTATTCAATACACTTTTCGGACCTGACCCTATTAACCTTATTGGTGTTGTAATTCTTACTTCTTTAGGTACTTGGGGACTTCCTCAGATGGTGCAGAAATTCTATGCTGTTAAAGATGACTCCGCTATCACTCGTGGTACAATTATTTCTACTATTTTTGCTTTTGTAGTTGCCGGTGGTTCATATTTTATCGGTGGTTTCGGAAGAATATATGCCACTACGGATGTTGCTGATACATCAGGAAGAACACTTATTAATATGATAAATGGTAAGCCTGAATATGACGCAATCGTTCCCATTATGATGAATGAGGCACTTCCTGAAATTCTTCTCGGTGTTCTTATAGTCCTTGTTCTTTCTGCATCAATGTCAACACTTTCTTCTCTTGTACTTACTTCTAGTTCTACAATGACAATTGATATGATTAAACCATTCAAAAAAGATATGGACGATAAAAAGCAGGTATTAATCATGAGAATACTGATTGTTGTTTTCCTTTTATTATCTGTAATTCTTGCAATGAATAAAAATGCTTACATAACAACACTCATGTCTATCTCTTGGGGCGCTCTTGCAGGTTCATTCTTAGCTCCTTTCCTTTGGGGACTTTTCTCAAAGAAAATCTCAAAAACATCAGTTATTGTTTGCTTTGTTTGGGGCGTAGGAGTAACAATCGCTCATACAGTTTGCTTTAGTCTTGGTTGGTTCCCTGAACTTGTAGAATCCGTAAGCAATCTTGGTTGGAAACTTAACATAATGTCACCTCTTAACTGTGGTGCATTTACAATGCTCACTTCACTTATTATTTGTCCGCTTGTAAGTCTTTTCACACTTAAAAAAGACAGCAAGGAAACAGCTTGTGCTGAAGAGGCATTTAAATGCTATGAAATAAAGGAATAAATAAAAACGGTAATGTCAAGTCCATGACATTACCGTATTTTTATTTACTGCCCAGTCTGTATTTGAAATCTTCGTATCCAAATTGCGCTAAAGTTTTTAATTCTCCATTGCTGTTAATTTTCAAAATATCAGGGAGTGGCATTCCGTTAAAGGTGTTGTTTTTACAAGTTGAGTAAATTGCCATATCCTCGAAAATTAACATATCTCCAATATTAAGAGGTTTGTCAAAGCTATAATCACCCACAACATCACCTGAAAGACAGGTAGGACCACCTAGTCTGTAAGTGAATTGCTTTTCGTTAGGATTGCCTGAACCTAAAAGCGGGGGACGGTAAGGCATTTCAATTACATCAGGTGTATGACAAGCAGCAGACATATCAAGAATTGCAATTTCTGTATCACTATTTCTGATAACATCTAAAACTTTTGTGCATAAGTATCCTGCGTTTAGAGCAACCGCCTCGCCCGGTTCTAAATACACGTCAATTTTGTACTTGTTTTTAATTCTCAAAATACATTTTTCAAGTAATTGCAAATCATAATCATTGCGTGTAATGTGATGACCACCACCCATATTTATCCATTTAACTTTGTTGAGTATAAAGCCGAATTTTTCTTCCACTGCATTAAGAGTTATATCAAGCGCATCTGAATTTTGTTCGCAAAGAGTGTGAAAATGAATTCCGTCCAGCATTTCTATAAGCTCAGGTGTCATAATCTTATTCCATTGCGAGAGTGTTGTTCCAAGACGGCTTTTAGGTGCGCATGGGTCATAAATTTCATGTCCGTCCTGAGTTGAGCATTCAGGATTTATTCTTATACCTATTTCTTTTTTTGCCATTTTTGCTTTTTGGCCAAACATTTTTAATTGCGATGGACTGTTGAATACTATGTGGTCAGCATATTTCAGCAGTTCATCAAATTCAGACTCCTTGTATGCCGCACAAAAAACATGGCATTCCTTTTTAGGCATTTCTTCAGCGCCCAACCTAGCCTCATAAAGACCACTAGCCTCTGTACCGGCAAGAAATGGAGAGATAACAGGGTAAAGGTCGTAATTTGAAAATGCTTTTTGAGCAAGAAGAATTTTGCAGCCTGTTTTGTCTTGAACATCTTTTAAAATTTTGCAGTTACTAATAAGCTTTTCTTCATCAATAACATAGCAAGGAGTAGAAAGCTGACTTGATTTTATAATATTTATTGAATTCACAATTTCTCCTTAGTCCACAAGAATTGGTTCAAAAGATTCCTTATGGGGAAGACCGTATTTTCCTAAAGCCTCGATATAGGGGTCAGGATCAAATTCTTCTACTGTATACACTCCGGCCTTATTCCATTTTCCTGTTAACATCATTAATGCGCCGCACATTGCAGGTACACCTGTTGTATAAGAAATAGCCTGTGATTCAACTTCTTTGTAGCATTCCTGATGGTCACAAACATTATAAATGTAATATGTTTTCGGTTTACCGTCCTTTGTTCCTGTGAAAATACAACCGATATTGGTTTTTCCTTTAGTTCTCGGACCGAGAGATGCGGGGTCGGGAAGGAGCGCCTTAAGGAACTGTATAGGTACAATTTCGTGTCCTTCGTAATTAATGGGTGTTGTTGAGAGCATACCTACATTTTCAAGACAATTCATGTGTGTAAGGTAACTCTGTCCAAATGTCATAAAGAAACGGATTCTCTTTACGCCGGGAATGTTTTTAGCAAGTGATTCAATTTCTTCGTGGTGAAGAAGATACATGTCTTTTTCACCGACTTCATCGAAAGTATATTCACGTTTAATGCTCATAGCAGGGATTTCAACCCATTTGCCATTTTCCCAATAGCTGCCCGGTGCAGAAACCTCACGAAGATTAATTTCAGGATTGAAGTTTGTTGCAAAAGGATAGCCGTGGTCACCACCGTTGCAGTCAAGAATATCAATTGTTTCAATTGTATCAAACTGGTGTTTAAGTGCATAAGCGCAATATGCCTGAGTAACACCTGGGTCAAAACCTGAACCAAGAAGTGCAGTTAGTCCTGCTTTTTCAAACTTTTCTTTATATGCCCACTGCCATGAATAATCAAAATAAGCAGAGAATCCCTCTTCTTTGCAGCGCTTTTCGTAAATCTCACGCCATTCAGGGTCATCAATATTTTCAGGTTCGTAATTTGCTGTATCCATGTAGTTTACACCACAAGCTAGACAAGCGTCCATAATAGTTAAATCCTGATAGGGAAGTGCAATGTTCATTACAAGTTCCGGCTTATAACTGTTTATAAGAGCAATAACCTCATCTACATTATCTGCATCAACCTGTGCGGTTGTAATAACAGTGCTGGTTTTATCCTTTAATTTTTCTGCAAGTGCATCACACTTTGATTTTGTACGACTAGCAATACAAATTTCTGTAAAAACCTCGCTGACCTGACAACATTTCTGAATTGCTACTGATGCAACGCCACCACAACCGATAATTAATACTCTGCTCATATTATTTTCCTCCTGTTTTCTTGTTTTTTAATATTGATAAAATCAGTTCACGTAATATTTTACAAGCTAAAGCTGTACTTGCTCCGCTTTGGTCTAACATTGGCGCAAGTTCATTTATATCAGCACCAACGATATTATGTTTACAAACAATTTCTATCGCATTCAGCAATTCTGTAAAGCTGACACCACCCGCCTCAGGTGTTCCTGTACCTGAGAAATAGGCAGGGTCAAGGCAATCTAAATCAATAGTGAAATATATAGGGTTGTTTCCGATTTTTTCAAGAGTTTGTTCAAGTCCTACAAAGTTGAATTTATGCATATCAGTATGCTGTTTTGCAAACATAAATTCCTCACGTTCGCCACTTCTTATGCAGAATTGATGTATACGGTCATCACCAATTATATCGTGACATCTTCTTATTACACAAGCATGGCTTAACTCTGCGCCAAGATAATCATTTCGCAAATCTGCATGTGCGTCAAAATGAATAATATGCACATTCGGATATTTATTTTGAACTGCTCGGAATGAACCAAGTGTTACAAGATGCTCTCCGCCTATGAGGAGAGGTAATTTATTATCTGACAAAATCTCCTCAGACATTTTTTCAATATCTGAAAGTGCCATTTCTGCAGACCCAAAGCAAAGCTCAATGTCGCCGCAATCAAAAATGTTGTAATCAGTTAAATCTTCATCTTGATATGGACTATATGTTTCTATTCCAAAGCTTTCATGTCTTATTGCAGAAGGACCAAATCTTGCACCCGGACGAAAGCTGGTTGTACTGTCAAAAGGGGCACCGAACAATACAATATCTGATTCTTCATATTCAGCGCAACAACCGATAAAGGTTTCTATATTCTTTTCCATTCTTATTCAACCTCCTCCAACATTTCCTCTAAAAAGGCAGGGAGATAGAAAGCGCCTTTATGAAGTCGTGTAGTATAATATTTTGTACGTAAATGCAATTCGTTCCAGGATTCAGCATCAAGGTCATCAATAGGGTGATACTTTTTACTAGCAAATCCAAAAAGCCAATATCCAGCCGCGTAAGTGGGAATATGTGCCTGATAAACGCGGCAAACAGGAAAGGTGTTTGCTATACGCTTATGGCTCCTTTGCATTGCATCTGCGTCCTGCTTATAAAATGGGCTTCCTTGCTGATTAACCATAATACCGTCCTCTTTCAGAGCTTTGAAACAGTTGCCATAAAACTCTTTTGTAAAAAGACCTTCAGAAGGACCATAAGGGTCGTTGGAGTCTACGATTATAAGGTCATATTCTTCTTCGCAATATCTGATAAATTTAAGTGCATTTTCGTAATGGATAAATACACGCTCATCATCAAGCTGACAGGCATTTCCTGGTAAGTACTGACGACATGCCTCGACTACCATAGGGTCCATTTCAACAAGGTCGATATGACTTATGCGGCTGTATCGTGTCAATTCCTTTACAACACCACCATCTCCCGCACCTATAACAAGAACTTTTTTGATATTCTTGTGAACAGCCATAGGCACATGTACAATCATTTCGTTATAGATAAAAGCGTCGCGTTCTGTCAGCATAATGTTTCCGTCAAGTGATAAAACTCTTCCGAATTCACGGCTTTCAAATATATCTATTCTTTGATAATCACTCGTTTTGGAAAAGAGCTGACGTTCAATTCTAAGGCTTAGTTTTACATCAGGGGTATGCTTTTCGCTGAACCATAAATCCATTTTTTGTTTCCTTTCTATTTAAGCACGTTAAGATATTCTATTTCGGAATCTTCAGGACCTGTCATACTGCAGCCTTTTTCTTTTGCGTATTTTATATAATCGAGAATATCCTTTGTTATTTTTTCTCCCGGTGCCAATATCGGAATTCCCGGAGGGTAGCACATTACAAATTCGCTGCAGACCTTTCCTTCGGTTTCCATTATCGGCAGACTTATTTTATCTGCGTAGAAGGATTCCTGAGGACTTGCAATAACCTGCGGGGGAATATATTCCTGAGTCAGCATACCTGTTTTATCACGTTGATATCTTCTGCGAATTTCCGCAAGTGCGCTGACAAGACGTTCAACCTCCTGGATTCTGTCACCTATTGAAAGATAAGCTAAAATATTACCAATATCACCAAATTCTATTTGTATGTCGTAATCATCTCGGAGTAAATCGTATACTTCAATACCTGCCAAGCCAATATCAAGGGTATGAATACTAAGCTTTATAGGATCAAAATCATAAATAGAATTACCATTAATTATTTCAGGTCCGAATGCGTAATATCCGCCTATTGAATTAATTTCACCTCTTGCGTATTCTGCAATTCTCTTGACATGTCCAAAAATATTTTCGCCTCTGAGTGCTAAATTTCGGCGGGAAATATCAAGACTACTCATAAGAAGATAACTGCCTGATGTTGTTTGAGTTAAATTAATTATCTGACGTACATATCCTGCATTTATATTAGGTCCTGCAAGTAAAAAACTGGATTGTGTAAGACTTCCGCCGCTTTTGTGCATAGAAACAGATGCCATATCTGCACCCGCTGCCATAGCTGAAACAGGTAAATCTTTACCAAAGTAGAAGTGTGTTCCGTGGGCCTCATCAGCAAGACAAAGCATTCCGTGAGAGTGCGCAAGTTTTACAATTTCCCTTAAATCGGAGCAAACGCCATAATATGTAGGGTTATTTACAAGTATCGCAACAGCGTCAGGGTGTTCATTTATGGCTTTTTCAACCTGTTCACGTTTCATTCCTAAAGAAATACCAAGTCTATGGTCAACTTCGGGATTTACATAAACAGGAATTGCACCGCAAAGAATAAGGGCGTTAATAACACTTCTGTGAACGTTACGGGGAAGGATTATTTTATCGCCTCTTTTACAAGCGGTAAGCACCATACTCTGAACAGAGCTTGTAGTACCGCCAACCATAAGAAATGCCTCAGCTGCACCGAATGCGTCAGCCGCTAATTCTTCTGCCTCTCTTATAACCGAAACAGGGTGGCAAAGATTATCAAGCGGTTTCATGCTATTTACATCAACAGATACGCATTGTTGTCCTAAAAATTCTGTAAGTTCAGGGTTTCCTCTGCCTCTTTTATGTCCGGGAACATCAAAGGGAACAACTCGCATCTGTCTGAATTCTTCCAATGCCTCATAAATGGGAGCTTTGTTTTGGTCTAAATTTCTGCTCATAATAATTCTCCTTACAAAACAAAAAACAAGCTGTGAACCTACACAGCTTGTTTCATCGCTTTATCTGAATAACATATTATGACATATTTATGCAAATAACCACATAATTGTACACAACAATATTTCAGTAAGGATTCGGGATTGTCAGAGTCTATATAGCAATCACTTTTACTACTCTTATTGACCGTTTCACAAGTCTGCACTAGGCATATTTCGGTTATGAAGTAACCAACTTATAAAATTTGAGCTTTTAACTCAATCAATAAGGCGGTATAATCCGCCAATCGGCAGCGGACCCGGCTGTCCGTATGGCCTCAACCCCGAAGGGTGGTCCTTATAATTGCTTGGAAAGGCTCTAATCCTTCC
>JAZUOE010000093.1:0-4407 GCA_045604505.1 Ruminiclostridium sp.
CAACCCGAAACTTGACGAGGCAATTTCCAAAATCGACAAAATCAACGGCTTTTTACAGCAGGGAACACAAGAGAGCTTTTCTCTTGATGAAACAATCCGTATGCTGAATGAGGCGGTAAGCTGAATTAATCTGAATAATGAATGATGAATGATGAATGATTGTGGTATCGTCCTTCGGACGATTGATTTAAATGAAACTTTATATCAATGGGCTTTATAAAGCCGATTTTCAAATTTTCCGCCAAAGGCGGCACAATAATCTTTCATTATTAATCATTCATTATTCATTTGTCATGGAGCCTTGTTCTCAACGAGGCGGACAGGTCATAAATATAAATTATGCCTGTTTTCACCCCATTTTTAGCGGCAATGCAGAAACTTTTCTGAAAAATTTAGTGAAAACCATTGAAAAATATATTATTTTAGTGTATACTTATATTATCCGTATGTGTTCGGCAGGGTAAATATTTGTTTACATTTTGTAAATTTTTCTTTGCCGGAAAAACAGGCGGTTATATGGAAAGGATGAAAAAAATGCTCCACATTGGTTTAGACGTTGGTTCAACAACAGTTAAAATTGCTGTTCTTGACGACGAAAATAATTTTGTTTATAAGAAATATCAGCGCCACTATTCAGACATTAAAAAGACTCTTGCTGAGGTACTTCTTGGCGGACTTGATGAAATCAATGCTGATGAAATAACAATTGCAGTTACAGGTTCAGGCGGTATTTCCGCTGCTAAGTGGTTGGAAATTCCATTTATTCAGGAAGTTTCCGCAGGTACTACCGCAATCGAAACCCTTATTCCCGCAACTGATGTTGCTATCGAGCTTGGCGGTGAGGACGCTAAGATTACATATTTAAGAGGCGGCATTGAGCAGCGTATGAACGGTACCTGTGCAGGTGGTACAGGTGCGTTTATTGACCAGATGGCTGCACTTCTCAACACTGATATAGGCGGACTTAACGAACTTGCAAAGGATTATGAAACAATTTATCCTATTGCTTCCCGCTGCGGTGTTTTCGCAAAGAGTGATATTCAGCCTCTTTTAAATGACGGTGCCAAGAAATCTGACGTTGCAGCGTCTATTTTCCAGTCAGTTGTAAATCAGACTATCAGCGGACTTGCTTGTGGTAAGCCTATCAGAGGTAAGGTTGCCTTTTTAGGTGGCCCTCTCCACTATCTTTCTGAGCTTAGAAAACGCTTTATTGAAACCCTTAATCTTAAGGACGAGGATATAATCTTCCCCCCTGACGCTAACCTTTTTGTAGCAGCAGGTGCGTCCCTTGCCGACAACAGAGGTGTTGTCAGCGTAGAGGCATTAAAGGAAAAGATTTCAAAGTTAGGACAGGTTACTGTTCACGAGGTAGAGCGTCTTGACCCTCTCTTCAAAGATGAGGCGGATAAAAAGGCATTCCTTGAACGTCACGCAAAGAATATTATCCCTACCGCTGACCTTTCTGCTCATAAGGGTAAGTGCTATCTTGGTGTTGACGCAGGTTCCACAACCACAAAGGCTTGTCTTATCAATGAAAATGCAGAAATTCTTTACTCTTATTACAATAACAACATGGGTGACCCTTTAAAGTCCGTTATCGGCATTTTAAAGGAGATTTACTCACTCCTTCCCGAAGGTGCGTACATAGCAAAGGCTACCGCTACAGGTTACGGTGAGCATCTTATAAAGGCCGCTCTTGGGGTTGACTACGGCGAAATCGAAACAATGGCGCACTATAAGGCTGCTGAAAAAATCCTTCCCGGTGTTGAATTTATTCTTGACATCGGCGGTCAGGATATGAAGTGTATGCGTGTCAAGAACGGCGAAATCGAGAGCATTCTGCTTAACGAGGCTTGTTCTTCAGGCTGCGGCTCATTTATAGAAAACTTTGCAAACGCTTTAGGTATGACAAGCCGTGAGTTTGCTGAAATCGGTCTTACTGCCGAACACCCTGTAGACTTAGGTTCCCGCTGTACAGTATTTATGAACAGCCGTGTAAAACAGGCGCAGAAAGAGGGCGCAAGTGTTGCTGACATTTCTGCCGGTCTTAGCTATTCTGTAGTTAAAAACGCACTGTTTAAGGTAATTAAAATCCGTGACCCTAAGGCAATGGGTGAAAAGATTATCGTTCAGGGCGGTACATTTATGAACCACTCTGTTCTCCGTGCCTTTGAGCTGACTTGCGGCAGAGAGGTTGTCCGTCCCGATAAGGCAGGTCTTATGGGTGCTTACGGTAGTGCCCTTATCGCTATGCAGCGTGATGACGGTACAGGCTCAGGCGTGTCAAAGCTTGAACAGCTTGAGAGCTTTACAATTGAAAAGTCAACCGCACGTTGCGGCCGCTGCTCAAACAACTGTCTGCTTACAATCAGTAAGTTCAGCGACGGCAGACGTTTTATAACAAACAACCGTTGTGAACGTGGTGCAGGTACAGGCGCAGGTAAGGCAACACTCCCCAACCTTTTTGATTACAAGTACAAGCGTCTTTTCGACTATACACCTATTCCCGCTGATGAGGCAAAGAGAGGTGTTGTAGGTATTCCGAGAGTGCTTGGTATGTATGAAAACTACCCGTTTTGGTTTACATTCTTCACATCTCTTGGCTACAGCGTAAAGCTTTCTCCCAAGTCATCACGTGAGATTTATGATATGGGTATTGAAACAATGCCCTCTGAGTCGGTTTGCTACCCTGCAAAGCTCTCACACGGTCATATTGTGTCATTGCTTAATGACGGCGTGGAATTTATTTTCTTCCCCTCACTTCCTTACGAAATGAAGAACGGCGATTACGGTGACAACCACTATAACTGCCCTGTAGTAGCAACCTACAGTGAGGTTATCAAAAATTCCGTTCCTGAATTGCGTGACAAGAAAATCCGCTATATGAACCCATTCCTTCCTATCTATGACCAGGAGGCAATGGCACGTAGACTTGTTGAGGAATTTACTCCTCTCGGTATCAGCGGTGAGGAAATAGGCGAGGCTCTTGCAAAGGCTTACGCTGAAGATGAAAAATTCAAGGCTGACATCAGAAATAAGGGTAAAGAGGTCCTTGCCCAGCTTGAAAAGACAGGCAAGAAGGGTATTGTCCTTGCGGGTAGACCTTACCACATTGACCCTGAAATAAATCACGGTATTCCCGAAATGATTAACGGCTACGGCTTTGCTGTACTTACAGAGGACAGCGTTGCGGATTTAGGCGATTTACCCCGTCCTATCCGTGTTGTTGACCAGTGGATGTACCATAACAGACTTTACCGTTCTGCAGCTTTTGTGGGTCAGACTCCCTGCCTTGAATTGGTTCAGCTTAACAGTTTCGGCTGCGGTCTTGACGCTGTTACAACCGACGAGGTACAGGAAATCCTTCAGGGTTCGGGCAGAATGTATACTGTTCTGAAAATTGACGAGGTTAATAACTTAGGTGCAGCAAGAATACGTCTGCGTTCACTCATTTCCGTAATGGAAGAGCGTGACCGTACAGGCTACAAGTCTGACCTTAAATATACAGGCTATAAGCGTCAGCCCACATTTACTCCCGAGATGAAGAAGAGATACACCATTCTTGCACCTCAGATGGCGCCTTATCATTTTGAACTCCTTGAGGCTGCCTTCAACTATTCAGGGTATAACCTTGTTATTTTAAAGGATTATTCAAAGAAAATTGTAGATACAGGCTTAAAATATGTAAATAATGACGCTTGTTATCCCTCAATCCTTGTTATCGGTCAGCTTATGGAGGCTTTAGACAGCGGTAAGTATGACCTTGACAGCACCGCTCTTATGATTACACAGACAGGCGGCGCTTGTCGTGCTACAAACTATATCAGTATGATTAAAAAGGCGCTTATTGACGCAGGTTATGAAAAGACACCCCTTCTTTCCCTTAACTTTAACGGTCTTGAAAAGCAGCCCGGTTTTAAGATTACAGTACCTCTTGCAATCCGTGCATTTATGGGTGTAATCTACGGTGATGTGCTTTGCCGCTGCCTTTACAGAGTAAGACCCTATGAGGCAGAAAAGGGAAGTGCCGATAAGCTTTGGGAAAAGTGGAACGCATATCTCCGTGAGGATTTAAAGCACCTTAGTTTCTCCCGCTACAAAAAGAATGTAAAGAAGATTATCGAAGAGTTTGACGCAATCCCCACACTTGATATTGTAAAGCCCCGTGTAGGTATTGTAGGTGAAATTCTTGTAAAGTACAACCCTATCGCTAACAATGACGTTGTAGGTCTTGTTGAGGCAGAGGGCGGCGAGGCTGTAGTTCCCGATTTAATGGGCTTTATCTACTTCTTCTGTGACCACGCTAATTCAAGACATGAACTGCTTACAGTTTCAGGTAAGCGCCATTTCCTCAGCAATAAGGCAATCCAGCTCTTTGAGTGGATTGAAAAACCGTACTGGGAAGCT
>JAZUOE010000094.1:0-11265 GCA_045604505.1 Ruminiclostridium sp.
ATCTATCAGCGATAAATCTTTGGTACCCGGAAGATGCCTCCCAGGCACGTTATGCGGTATTAGCAGTCGTTTCCAACTGTTGTCCCCCTCTGATAGGCAGGTTGCTCACGTGTTACTCACCCGTCCGCCACTGATCAGAGAACCGAAGTTCTCGTCACCGTTCGACTTGCATGTGTTAGGCGCGCCGCCAGCGTTCGTCCTGAGCCAGGATCAAACTCTTTATTAATTGTATATTAACTTACCATTAATATCGTGTTTAATTCGCTCTGTTGTACTTTATTTAAAGTACTGAACGCTAACGATTCATTCAATCGTCATTCTTTTAGTTCATCCAGAATTAATTACTTTTTCTTGAAATTTCAAGGGTTGTTAATTCGTTCTTGATTGTTCAATTTTCAAGGTACTCTCGCGCTACCCTTTCGGACAGCTTTAATATCATATCACACTTTTTTGAGTTTGTCAATACCTTTTTGAAAAGTTTTTAAAATTTTTCTCGTGGTTTTTCGCTCTTTCGTGTGTGCCGTCGTTTTTTCGACAGCCATAATATTGTATCACACTTTTCAGAGTTTGTCAATACCTTTTTTCATTTTTTTCAAAAAGTTTTTGACTTCCTCTTTCGTGTCACTCACCTCAGCGGGTCAGCTTGTTTATTATATCATCACTATTCCCTTTTGTCAACTACTTTTTTACCTTTTTCTTCACCTTCTACTTTTGTTCCTTTTTTATCACCGCTTTTTCAACTCCTATTGGCTATTTTTGACAAACTCCGCGCTAATTCGGTAAAGTGGAAGGTAGCTTAGAAGGAGAGTGGACGGAATGGGGCAAATAAAAAAGAATCGCCTATAAAAAGACGATTCTTTAATTACCTATTAAGCCGTACGCCACGACTTTACCGCTGCTGAAATATCAGCAATAAGAGTTATCAGCATGGAAATTCCTATATCAATAAGAACAACATTTTTTGTTTCTTCATTACTTAAGGACATAATAACCCAATTGAAACCATCTTTCAAGGTTGCCTCAGTAAAAAGAGTTTCTGAAATCACGTCCGTCATTTCAATGGAAAGAACTGCGATAGAACCAACAACTGTCAGGACAATTGACATTATGAATGAAATAACAATACCCTTTTTATCCAATGCGCCTCCCGCAAGATAATATCCTCCATATACAGAAAATACTATTGCAAGGCTGCCCAAATAAGAAATCTTTCCAAACACCGAACCAATCAGTAACCACACAGCAATTCCGAGAAGTCCTAAAACAAATATACCGATAATACCCATAAAAGCATTGCTGGTTGTGCGGAATTTTATTTTATCATAGGAAGAATAATCGTATGTAGGATTATATGGCGGGGGATACATCGAATCGGGCACATCTCTCTCCATATTTTCTCCTGTCGCATAACCGGGAGGCAATTGAATATCGGGCAATTCTCCTAAATCCTCATGGGTAATTGACGCTGCAAGTTCTAAAGGCTGAACCGCATCAGGTCCGTCCACAGCAGACACATGTCTTTCCTCACGATGTGAATTGGGATTAATAAGAGGCACTGAACCGTCCGCCTCTAATGGAGTTTCCTCTGCTGTTAACTGAGGGTGTCCTGTAGTTACTGTAGGAACATTGACAGTAGTTTCAATCTCTTCAATTTCAATATCTTCACCCTCATTTGTATCGTCATGGTACTCTGTAACATCAGAACTACCATCATCAACTTCAGGTTCTATTTCTTTTAATGTAAATTCACCGCCGCCATCAATAAGCAAATCATTAAGATTATTTTCAGAAACCTGCTGAACTGTCTGTGCGGCTAATCTCTCCTGCTCAGCTGCATACTCACGTTCAATCTGCTCAAATAAAGCTGATTTTACAGGTTCAGCTTTTTTCTCTTCCTCTCCTGTAAAGAGCAAGGAATCAAAATTCTCAACAGACTGTTGTGCCGCAACCGGTTCAGGCTGCTCCTCAACAACAGGCTCTTGCTTTATTTCAGTAAACATAAGCTCCGCAAAACTGTCATCAGAATCCTTTGACAAATCAACCTTTGCTGTCTCTTCAATATTATCTCTGGGCAACTCTGACTTTTGCTCCTCTACAGGTGTCAGCAGACTTTCAAAATCTTCTTCCTTGCTTTCTGTCAATTCAGCCGGAAATTTTTCCACAACAGGCATTTCAGGAACAACAAACGAAGGTTCTTCCTTTTTTTCAGCGGGTATTTCTGTTTCCGAAGGAGAAGGCTCAGCCTCACACTCCACCGACTTTAAAAACTGATATTTTGCACCACATTCTGAACAAGCCTGTGCAATAGTACCTTCAGCAGTATAAAGAGCAAGGCTTGTAGTTTTGCCGCATTCACAGCAGCAGTTTTTATAATGATTAAGTGAAAGGCTGGTTGTGAAATCAAAAATAAATCTTTTAAGATTATTAACATTTGCAAAATCATCGTATGTACGATTAAGCGCAACTGCAGCACCGGTTTCTGAAATCATGAATTTTTTGATAAATTCAGGATTTGATTCCTGTTTACCTCTCAGATATGCCTCTGCTGTTGAATCAGGAGCTGATTCCCCTTGTTTAATCCAAAAAAGACAGCCATAGCTTGACGTAGACAAATTTTCCTTTATCGCAACTGAATAACCCTTTATCTGACCGATAAGAGCATCAGTTCCGCCATCATATTCTAGCGGTAAATTAACACCGGTATTAAGCAGTTCTTTCATAGTCCATACCTTTCAATGCCATAAATTTAATCTGTCATCTATATTACAACATTTTCTCAATAAAGTCAACTAAATATATTGAAATATAAAAAATAATGTGATATAATTATAGTATATTTTAAATATGTATAGACTTTTTGCCTATATAAAAAGGAGAAATGAAATTGAAAATTATAAAAGCAAATTCATATATACCCGTATCAAGCGAACCTTTCGATATGCCTTTACCACTGCGTTTTGAGCTTTATTACAGCAACATTCTGCTCTGCGTGTATACAGTTTCTGAAAGTCTTACAGTGGATTTCACTTATAATATAAATACCGATATTCCAATTCTGACACCAATTCACCGCAAATTGAAAATTGATGATATTTATTTTCTTATCCGTTCAAGAATTTTCCCCGATAATCCATATATTGCTCCTGCTGAACTTCAACGACTGGAGCTTTCACAATATGACCCTTATCTGATTCTTAAAAGAACACACGGTATTCTGCCAACTGACAGTTACTGGATAAGACCTGCCGATGAGGACATTGATTACAGCGGTGCAATGGAAATGTACCTTGACTATTATCATCTGACACCCGAACAAAGGGCTGAAAAATACAAGTTTAAGGATAACGGAAACGCTGAAGAATACACACCCGCCTCATTTGAGGGAATAGAAAGCTTTTTAGGAATGTAAGAAAGGAAATTAAATGGAAAATCCCACATATATTTTTGAACGTACTGCTCTTTATTATGAAACAGACCAAATGAAAATCGTACATCATTCAAACTACATTCGCTGGTTTGAAGAGGCGCGTATAGCTTATATGAACAGCGCCGGGCTGCCTTATTCCGTAATGGAAGAAAATGGTGTTATGATTCCGGTATTAAGTGTTAGCTGCGAATATAAAAAGCCTGTAAAATTTGACCAAAAGGTTCAGATTTTCCTGAAAATTGCAAAATTCACAGGCACAAAGCTCATAATTGAATATGAAGTCCGTGATAAAGAAACAGGTGAACTGCATATTACAGGCAGTTCGGGGCATTGTTTTGTAAAAGCTGATACATTCCGCCCTGTACGTCTTTCTAAGGACTATCCCGAAATGGCAAAAATCTTTACGGTTTAAAACCGAATAAATAAATCACACAAAAGAAAGGACAAACAAATGAACGTTTGGCATGACATTGACAGCAAGAGAATTGACCCCTATAATTTTCTTGCAATAATCGAAATTACAAAAGGCAGCAAAAAGAAATACGAACTTGATAAGGAAAGCGGTATACTCATACTTGACCGTATTCTTTACACTTCAACCCATTACCCCGCAAACTACGGCTTTATCCCCAAAACATTAGCTGACGACGGTGACCCGCTGGACGTATTAGTACTTTGCAATGAGCCTATTGACCCTATGGTGCTGGTACCCTGTTACCCTATCGGTGTAATCAGCATGGTTGATAACGGAAAGAATGACGAAAAAATTATCGCTATCCCCTTTGAAGACCCTAACTATAATTCTTACCGCAGCATCGAGGCACTTCCCCGCCATATTTTCGAGGAAATGCAGCACTTCTTCAGCGTTTATAAGCAGTTAGAGGGAAAAACAACTGCAGTAAACGAGGTTCAGGGACACAAGGCTGCCGCTCAGGTTATTGAGCAGTGCATAAAGAATTACAAGGAAAAGTTCGAAGAAAGCGAGGATACACAGGAATGATAGCTAAAACATCACCTATGGGTTGGAATAGTTGGGATTGTTACGGTCCTTCTGTAAATGAAGAAACTGTAAGAGGCAATGCCGATTTTATGGCAAAGCACTTAAAACAATACGGCTGGGAATATATCGTTGTAGATATTCAGTGGTCACAGCCTACAGCCGGTAGCCACGAATATGAACCCTTTGCTGACCTTTGCATGGACGAATACGGCAGACTTATTCCTGCCGAAAACCGTTTCCCCTCTTCAAAGGGCGGAAAAGGCTTTGCTCCTTTAGCTGAATATGTTCATTCGTTAGGTCTTAAATTTGGTATTCACATTATGAGAGGCATTCCCCGTCAGGCTGTCCACAAAAACACTCCCATAAAAAACAGCGACAAGACAGCACGTCAGATTGCTAGTGCGTCCCGCATCTGTCAGTGGAATCCTGATATGTACGGTGTTGAACCTGAAAAGGACGGCGCAAAGGCATATTATGACAGCATTTTTGAACTGTACGCATCATGGGGCGTTGACTTTATCAAGTGCGACGACATTTGCCGTGAATTTCCACATGCTGAAAAAGAACTTATAATGCTTAGCGATTCTCTCCACAATTGCGGCAGAGATATGGTGTTGAGCCTGTCACCCGGACCTGCTCTTCTTGAAAAGGCAGAACTTTATAAGCAGATTTCCAACATGTGGCGTATTACAGATGATTTCTGGGACAAGTGGGAACTTCTCTACGCTATGTTTGAACGTGCTGAAAAATGGTGTACTCACACAGGCGCAGGAAATTGGCCCGACGCTGATATGCTCCCTGTAGGTGCAATTTTACAGAATTACGATAAAAACAATCGTACTAATTTCACAAAGGACGAGCAGTTTACAATGATGACCTTGTGGAGCATTTTCCGTTCCCCTCTTATGATAGGCGGTGAGTTGACTGCAATGGACGACTTCACAATGAAGTTGCTGACAAACGAAGGTGTTCTTGCAATGCACAAAAATGCCCGTCACGCACATCAGGTTTGGCGTAAAGAAATCAATGGCACAGAACACGTACTTTGGATTGCCGCTTGTTCAGAGGGTGGTTTCTATCTTGCTGTATTCAACGCAGGAGAAGAAGACAGTGAAATCGACATCGCACTTGAGGACATTGAAATTGACGGCAAAATAAAAGGCACTGAGCTTTGGAGCGGTGAAGAAGTAATTGCAGAAGAAAAGCTGACTGTAAAACTGAACCGTCATGGTGCAAAGGCATTTAAATTCAATGCTGTTTGATGAAGAAATGATGCTCCTTGCCATTGAAGAGGCAAAAAAAGCGGCACAGTTAGGCGAGGTGCCGGTAGGAGCAATTATAGTTGACGAAAACGGAAAAATCATAGGCACAGGCTATAACACCCGTGAAACGCAACAACGTCCCACAGGTCATGCAGAAATTATCGCAATCGAAAAAGCCGCTGAATATAAAAAAAGCTGGAGATTATCCGATTGCACTTTGTATGTAACGCTTGAACCCTGCCCCATGTGTGCGGGAGCAATTCTTAATGCTCGTTTAAAGAGGGTAGTTTATGGGGCGTTTGACGAAAACGGCGGTGCCTGTTCTTCCGTTATAGAATTATTTGAACATAAATTCGGCTATAAGCCGCTTGTAAGGAGCCGCATTCTTGAAAAAGAATGTGGTTCGCTTTTGACTGATTTTTTTAAAAAGCTAAGATGAAAGGCAGAAAACAACTTGAATCGTTATAAAACCTTAGCCGCAAACACAATAATACTGGGTCTTGGACAATTTGGCTCCAAAGTGCTGGTAATTCTAATGATGGGTTTCTATCAGGCGGCATTAGGAACAACAGGCTACGGCGAAATAAACAATATTATAGATACAGCAACCCTTTTAATGACCATATCCACCTTATCTATAGGCGAGTCTATAATCCGTTTCGGACTTGATGCGTCCTATGATAATAAGCAGGTTTTTTCAATCGGACTGCGGGTTACAGGAATAGGTCTTGTTTTATGCGTTCTCTTTGTGCCGATAATTGCCGCACTTTCCGGGATTTTTCCCGATAATAAGGTATTTGAACTGCTAAGTGATTATGCCTGGATTACTATTTTATATGTAACAACAGGAAGTATTAAAAGCACCTGCGCACTTTTTGTCCGCTCTGCAGGACATGTAAAGCTGTACGCTGTAGATGGAATACTCACTACCGCAATGAATATTATATTTAACCTCATTCTCCTTTTCGGACTTAAAATGGGTAATGTAGGTTATCTGCTTTCAGTTATTCTTGCCGACGTTTGCTCAATAATTTTCCTATGGTGCATGGCACACCTCAATAAATACGTCATATTCAGCGGTGTTGAAAAAAACGTAATCAAATCAATGATGAGCTTTTGTCTTCCGATGATACCCACGTCGGTTATGTGGTGGATAATAAACTCATCAGGCAGCTTTTTTGTTTCTGAATTTATCAGCTTTGACGCTAGTGGTATGTACAAAGCGGCTTATAAATTCCCAAGCATGATTGCTATTTTTTCAGGCATTTTCTCACAGGCATGGAATATGTCCGCCATCACTGAAAATAACTCACGCACTATTGCCAATTTTTATACTAATGTATTTAATATATTCCAATCCTTTGTTTATGTAATCGCAGCGGGACTTATGCTTGTTATACGTATAGCAATTAAAATGTTCTGCGAACCTGAATTTGAAATTGCGTATTTATACACACCATTTCTAATTCTTTCAGTATCATTCACCTGCTTTTCTACATTTATGGGCAGTGTTTATGTTGCCTCAAGAAAATCAATGCGTTCCATGATAACAGCCGCTATCGGTGCTGCTGTAAACGTAATTCTAAACATTGCACTTATAAAAACAGTAGGGCTTCACGGCGCAGCAATTGCCGCTTTTGCAAGTTTTGTCATAATCTTCATTATACGTGCCATAGATACCAAGAAGATTGTTATGATGGATATGAAGTTACCTAAAATGCTTGTAAATACCGCTCTGCTTATTACAATGGGTCTTGTAATTATATTTGTCAGCAACACAATGCACTATTATATTCTGTTAGGAGTTTTATTTGTAATAATTGCAGCAATCAATTTCAGGTCAGGAGTAAAGGCTGTTAAAATCATATTGAAGAAGGAAAAAATTGAGGAATGAAACAATATTACATCTGGTTAATCAAGGTTTTAGGCTATAGTAATCCTCTTACCGTTCAGCTTTTAAACCGTTTCGGAACAGCAAAAGACGTATATTCCGCTTTTAAAAGCAATATTGCCGCTGCAGGTGCCGATTACGCTAAGGCTGCTGAAAATACAAGCCTGGAAAGTGCTGAAAAAATTCTTGCCTCTCTTGAGGAAAAGAAAATTGTAACTATAACCATTGAAGATGACCTTTACCCTGAAGTACTAAGAGAAATTGAAAATCCGCCCTGTGTTATTTTCGCTTACGGAAACACCGATTTACTGGGAAACAACCTGGTTTCTATAACAGGTTCAAGAAAAATTACAGATTATGTAATCAGAGCTGAATCGGCAGCCTGTGAAAAATTATGCGAAAAATACACACTTGTAGCGTCACTAACTACAGGCTGTGAGCAATTAGCTTGTATTACTGCAAGTAAATGCGGCAAGGGGTGTATTGAGCTTATGCCCTGCGGCTTTGATTGGGAATACCCTAAAGGCAGCCGTGTTTTAAGACAGCAGATTTTAATGAGCGGCGGCTGTCTGCTTTCTGAATATCTGCCTGAAGTTCGTTCATGCAACACAAACTTCCTTCGCCGTGCCCGTATATTCGGCACTATTTCCAAAGCAATGATTGTTTTTCAGGCAGGAATCAACAGCGGTTCACTTAATGCAGCAAAATATTCCCCCGCTCTCTTCTTTTTACCGCCCGGTAACATATTTGCAAAGGAATACGCAGGTGCAGTTCAGTGTGTAAGGGACGGTGCATCACTATATCTTTCTGAAGATGACATAAACCGTGTTTTTTCTGATGATTACACACCCCACAAAATTGATATCAAAAAATTAAAGCAAGAAAAAATGTCGCCTTCATCAAAAAAGGCGGAAAATAAAAAAGCCCTTACAGAGAGCGCTAAGCCCTCTGAAGAACTTTTAAAAACTCCATTACATAAATCCGTCTATGCACAGATTGTCAATGCGGGAAAACCAATAACCTTTGACGAAATCTTTGCAAAAGAGGATACCGATATTACAACCCTCAGTGATGTCCTCTTTGACATGGAAATCAACCAGATAATCGAGGCTGTTCCCGGTGGCAGATATGCACTTGTGTAATTAATGCTGTAAAAGAATATCCTGAAATTTTCCCCGTATTGCGCTGACAAGTGCAGACGGGGATAATTTTATCTGTACCCCTATACGTCCGCCGCTTATGTAAAACTCAGGGAGAGGCTCCGCAGAGGAATGAACAACCGTCATAAACTGCTTTTTCATTCCTATAGGCGTACAGCCGCCTCTTACATAACCTGTAACAGCGTTAATATCCTTTACGTGCAGCAATTCTACAGATTTTTCCTCAACGCTCTTAGCTGCCTTTTTTAAATCCAACTCTTCAGCAACAGGTAGCAAAAAGCAATAATAATTGCCGCTTTTTCCTTTTGCAACAAGAGTTTTAAAGGTCAATGCAGGGTCCTGTCCTAGCTTTTCAGCAACAGTTATTCCATCAACAAATTCATCACACTCATAGCTATTCATTGTGTAGGGAATTTTCTTCTGTTCTAAGAACCGCATTGCATTTGTTTTTACTTCCTTACCCATAACTTTCCTTTCAGATATTCTGAATATGCTTTTTTATGCACTCAAAAGTTTCATCGCTTATATCATGTTCTATTTTACAAGCGTCCTCAAGCGCAGTTTCACGGCTAACACCGATAGCCATAAAAAATTCAGAAATAATATTATGCCTTTCGTAAATGCTTTCTGCAATTGCACGGCCCTTTTCAGTCAGCGCAATATGATTGAACTCATCTACTGTAATAAGGCCATTACCTTTCATCTGCTTTACCACCACAGACACAGTAGGTCTTGAATAACCAAGCTCATCGCAAATATCAATTGCATGTAAATCAGGTTTCTTCTTTGACAACACAAGAATTGTTTCAAGATAATTTTCTACTGCCTCAGATACTTCTTTTTTCATTTTTTATTTCCTTTCCGTTTATTTCTTTGTAATTAATTCTGCCTCATTCACCCATGAATAATAACCTGTCATGTTTTCAGGCAAGGTTGACTTGTCCACTCTCAGCGTACTGAAAAGCACACAATCTGAACGCTGATAAACGGGAATTTCAACTGCATATTCATTGAATAAAATATTAAGACAATTGCCGTAAGCAGCCTTAAGTTCTTCATTATCCTTTGAATTTTCCGAAACGGCAATGCTTTCATCAAGTGTTTCGCTTGAAATACCATAAAGATTACCTGTTGAATACATAGAGCTGAGTCGGGGCTGAACACCTGTTTCCCATACAGCCGCCCATATCTGATGCGAACCGCTGTCAATTACAGTCCACATCTGTGACGCATCAGCCGTATCTGTAATAGTAAGAGTAACACCAATCTCACTCAGCAATCTTGAACCTGCCTCAAGGGCATAATAACAGGGGTGATTGCCTTTACCGTCAGCCGCAATAATAGCCTGAAATGACGTATACGCGCCCTCAGGAGCAGATATAACAAGGTTACCCTCAACAGTATAACCTGCCGCTCTGAAAAAGCTAAGACAGGCAAGTTTTGCTGCAGTAAACCTTTCCTGCTCAGTCATTGTTTCTGTATAGATTTCAAGGCCCTCTGCGTCAACAGAATAAGGCTTTTGATATTCGTCACCAAGCCAAGAGCGGAGTGCTGCAGGGTAGTCTGTTTTAATACCCACATTTCCGTAGTATCTTTCTACAGATTCATCACGATAAAGATAAATAGCTGTAGCAAGTGCCTTACGCAGTGCAATGCTTTCAGCCGAATCTGATACACCGCCGATGTTTACGGTTTTTGAATTAATTCCGATGTAACCGTAGCCGTCCTTACTGATTGAAGTGCCGTAAAGCTTTTCCAACGCCTCATTAAAGCCATCAATTTCATCTGAAGTTTTGGCAGAGCCGTCAGGATATGAAATATCCAATACCCCGTCAGCAACATCTGAAACTGCCTTTTCGGACGATACCTGCTTAACCTGAATTTCAGCAGTTTTCGGCACACCTTTGTAGTAATTTTCATTCGCAGAAAGGTAAATTACACCGCTTTCACTCTTTTCGTAGCAGTATGCACCTGCGCCAAGCGGAGCTGTTTCCTTTGACTTGATAAGCTCATAGGCACTGCCTTTTTCAAAACCGAAAGAATTTGTATTAACATCAAATTTTTCTGTATCTCCATAATAATGAAGAGGCGCAACTGTAATATTGCCCAACTCATAAATTACAGAAGGGTTATTACCGCTGACTGTAATTCTTACGCTGAATTTCCCCATTTTTTCAATACCGGAAACAAAGCTGACAGGTTCATTTTCCTCTGATTGTCCCGAAAGATATTTAATGGCACAAACAACTGCGTCAGAGCGATAATATGCAGAATCGCCTTCAGACATACTGCCAAGCTGCTCATAGTTTCCGCCATACATTGCCGCTAAATCTGAAAGCACTGTCTGTTCATCAGCAACTGTCAGCGAATTGTATTCACTGTCAACGGAATAGAAAAATGCCATAAGGTCTTTAGGGTTAGGATATGCTTCTGTGTAGATTGAATATGAGTTATCATCATAAAGTGATTTTACCCACTCATATTCGCTTTTTAATACAGGAGTTACTATAGTATCACGGATTATT
>JAZUOE010000095.1:0-3936 GCA_045604505.1 Ruminiclostridium sp.
ACCCCACCGCCTATAGTAAAAATCCTGTCGTTTGGAAAAGAGGGATTTGCAGGTTCTTCAGGATTACGAACAATTCTGAAGGTTGCATTTTCTTTATAGTTTACTATAACCTCAGGCAGATGTTCCAGGTAAATTGTCATAAGCTTATATGACGCAGTAGAATTATCACAGTCCACATTTATTTTCAGCATTTGTGTGCCGTTAATTTGTTCCACATCAATCATTTTTTCATATTCAGCGTATGAAAAACCGTACTGCAGATTATCGTTGATTGTGTCATACATCTGAGGACTAGTAAATAAAAGCTGACAGGTTGCTGCTTTTTGAATAGCCGGTTGTTCATCTAAAGATTCAATATAAATCTCTGCTGTTGTGATATAGTGTTTTGTCAACCCATAAGCAGAAAGAAGGTATCCTGATATGGTTGTAAGAATAATAACAACTAAAAATAATCTCCAGTTTTTACTTATTGTACGTAGTAGTTTTTTAAAACTGCTGCCTTTCAGAAAAATACCTCCTTTTTCAATATTTTGTGGTTGTTTATGTTTTTAAACACAATATATAGTGTTTAAAGTGGTCTTTTTGCTATAACACCACCTGCACGGGGATAATTTGAAGGTGTGTTTTCCACCTTTCTTATTACAACCAGGTTTCTGTTATCTCCGCAAGGAAGGTTATATTTTATTACTTTTTCTACTTCCCCGCCTAGTTTTTTTATTGCTTTTTCTGCAATTTCACATTCGTCCTCTGCACCCTTGAGTGCAACAAACACACCGCCTTTTTTTACATAAGGTAAACAGTATTCACAAAGTACATTAAGTGCAGCAACCGCTCTTGCTGTTACAAAACCAAATTGTTCACGTAACTCAGGTTTTTTTGCTGCCTCTTCACTTCGTGCGTGTATGGTCTTACAGTTAAGTCCAATTTTTTCACAAACAAGATTGAGATAAGTAATTCTTTTTCCTAAGCTATCAATGAGTGTAAATTTAAGGTCAGGACGGTAAATGTTCATAGGAAGTGAAGGAAAACCTGCTCCCGTTCCTATATCGGCACAATATGTTCCACGTGGAACATTTACCATAGTTAATGGAAGTATACTGTCAATATAATGCTTTTCAATTATCTCATCATATTCTGTAATGCGGGTAAGATTTACGTTTTTATTGTATTCCAACATAAAATCCATAAGTGTTTTAAGTTGGTTACATTGTTGTTCATTTATTTCAATACCCGCTTTTTTAAATACCTCAATCATCATTGTTACCTTTCGCCGCAAGCCATATTAAAAGGACTGAAACATCTGCAGGATTAACACCTGAAATACGTCCTGCCTGTCCGATGTTAAGAGGCTTGTGTTTATTTAATTTTTCCTGCGCCTCAAGTCTTAAACCGCTTATTGTTTTATAATCAATATCAGTTGGCAGCAGTTTATTTTCTAATCTTCGCATTTCCTTTATTTGTGCCTGTTGAGTTTTTATATATCCTTCATACTTGATATTGATTTCTATTTTGCTGATTATATCCGCAGATAAATCGGGTGCCCATTTATCAAAGGGACGAATATCATTGTAGGTAATCTGAGGACGTTTTAATAACTCAATAAATTTAATGCCGTGTGTAAGAGGTGTTGTTCCTTTTTCAATCAGCATTTTATTTAGTTCATCAGAAACATGCACAGTAGTTTTACGTATTCTTTCGGTTTCGTCACTGACTTTCTGCATCATTTCTTTGAATTTTGCATATCGTTCATCACTAATAAGTCCTATTTCCCTACCATATTCTGTAAGTCGTTCGGGCGCATTATCCTGTCTTAAAATCAGGCGGTATTCACTTCTGCTTGTCATCATTCTATAAGGTTCAACACAACCTTTAGTGACTAAATCGTCAATAAGGGTACCAATATAAGAACTTGCACGGTCAAGAATAAAAGGCTGCTTTCCTTCTATTCCTCTTACAGCATTTACTCCGGCAATAAGTCCTTGTGCGGCTGCTTCCTCATAACCTGATGTGCAGTTAAATTGTCCTGCTCCAAATAAGCCTTTGATTTTCTTAAATTCAAGACTTGCATAAAGCTCTAATGGATTGCAGCAATCGTATTCAATTGCATAAGCGGGACGCATAATTTCTACATTTTCTAATCCTTTGATTGTTCTTAGAAATTTAATCTGCACATCTTCAGGCAGTGAAGTAGACATACCTTGTAAATAGTATTCGTCTGTGTCTAAACCCATAGGTTCAACAAAAAGCTGATGTCTTTCCTTATCACTGAATCGAACAATTTTATCTTCTATACTAGGACAATATCTAGGCCCTACACCATGAATACGACCTGAATAAAGAGGTGAACGGTGTAAATTATCTAAAATTACCTTGTGAGTTTCAGCATTGGTATAAGTAACATAGCACTTAACTTTATTTTCTAAAGGAAGTTCATTATCAAATGAAAATGGGATAATTTCATCGTCACCTGATTGCTCTTCCATAACAGAAAAGTCAATTGAACGCTTATGTACACGTGCAGGGGTACCTGTTTTAAATCTTCTTATGTCAAGTCCAAGCTTTTTCAGACTTTCAGTAAGTGGAATTGCGGGAGCAACGTTATCGGGACCACAAGCATAGCTTAATTCTCCAATATGAATTTCACCATTCAAATATGTTCCTGTGGTTATAATTACAGCCTTAGCACCATAAAAAGCACCAAGTCTTGTTTTTATACCGATAATTTTGCTATCCTCAACGCAAATTTCAGTTACTTCTCCCTGTTTTACATCAAGAAGAGGTTCTTTTTCAAGAACCTGTTTCATATATGCGTGATATTTCATGCGGTCTGACTGTACTCTTAATGAATGCACAGCCGGACCTTTTCCTTTATTTAAAATACGGGATTGAAGAAAAGTCGCGTCTGCTGCTTTTCCCATTTCTCCGCCTAATGCGTCAATTTCGCAAACTAGCTGCCCTTTTGCGGAGCCGCCAATACAAGGATTACAGGGCATATTTGCAATTGTGTCAAGAGAAAGAACAAAAACAGCAGTTTTTTTACCAAGTCGTGCCGCTGCAAGTGCAGCCTCACAACCTGCATGTCCTGCTCCGACAACAATTACATCATAGTTACTAACGTTATAAATAAGAATTCCTCCCGGATTTTATTTTTCAATAGGTGAAGTTTTAAGTTTCCAAGTACAAGTATAATCAGGGTCTTTAACTTTCAGACCATTTGACTGAAGAGTATAGATACCTTTTTTTGCAGGAATATACTGTTCAGGAAAAGGTGGTAAGGGAGTATAATCTTCAGTTCCCTTTCTTGCTAAAATTACACCTTCCTTTGGATCAGCTTTAACAACTGTGCCAAAATACTGTGAACGTCCTAAAATTTTACCTTTATTGTCAACGTGGGCAATACCAACCAATACAGTTTTTCCCACAAGCTCATTAAGTGTCTTTGCCATAATTTTTCCTTTCCTTGTTCAGAAAAATGTTCCACGTGGAACATTCACTATGAACGATAATATGAAATAAAATGCAATTGTTCGGCGGAAAGAATTTATCTGTGCCGCCGAACTGTCAATTATTTAGTTTTCATCATTGTCATCAGCACCATCTTCAGTATCTTCTTCAGGCACATCATCAGGTTCTTCATCAACAACAACTTCATTAGCCTCTTCAGCCTCAGCAGCTAAAAGTTCAGCCTCATCTGCCTGTTCAACAGCCTCAGTTTCTTCTGAATCATCATGTTCAGTACGTGTAAAGGCAACAACCTTTCCTTCTTCGGAAAGACGCATTACTCTTACACCAAGACCATAACGGCTGGAAGGATTAATGTCGTTTGCGCGAATTCTGATAATTACGCCATCATCGCTGATAAGAATAACGTCATCATCAGGACCAAGCGCTCTGATACCAACAACAGAACCTCTACCTTTGTCAGTCTTATAGTTA
>JAZUOE010000096.1:0-5286 GCA_045604505.1 Ruminiclostridium sp.
AGATTAACCGAAGATTAACATAAAAGTTAATCTGAAATTAACTTGACTGTATTAAACCAACAAATCGTATGAGGAGGACATTCTTATGAAGTTAAGAAGAACAATGGCAGGTTTACTTGCATTAAGCACAATGCTGACAATGTCTGCATGTAACACAGAAAAGAAGGACGGCGAAACTACTACCGCTGATAACGGTTCTGTTTCTGATACAACAAGCGGTGATAAGCTCACATTAAAGGTGCTTACACATCGTACAGACCGTATCGAAGACGGTTCTCTTGACGCTATGACAGATGCTTTTGAAGAGGCTAATAACTGCACAGTAGTATATCAGGGATTTACAGATTACGCTACTGACGTTGCTACAATGATGAACACAACTGATTACGGCGATGTACTTATGATTCCCGACACAGTAAAAATCGAAGATTTAGGTAACTTCTTTGAGCCTCTCGGTTCTTACGACGAATTAAAGGATACATACCTTTGGGTTGACAAGAAAATGTATGACGGTACCGTATATGGTATTGCACATCTTGGTTCAGTTGCCGGTGGTATTTGTTACAACAAGAAGGTTTGGGCAGATGCAGGTGTTACAGAATTGCCTAAGACACCCGAAGATTTTGTTAAGTGTCTTGAAATGATTCGTGATAATACTGACGCTATTCCTTATTACACAAACTATGCAGATGCAAGTTGGACACTTTGTCAGTGGCCCGCACTTGTAAACTCCGCATCAGGCAGTTCCTCTTACGAAAACGACATTCTTGTTTCTGAAAGAGACCTCTTTATTGACGGCGACGCTTATTATGAAGTTTATGAGCTTATGTACAATATTTTCAAGGACCGCACTCTTATTGAAGAAGACCCTATGACAACAGACTGGGAAGGCTGTAAGGCTGCTATCAATGAAGGTAAGATTGCAACAATGGTAATGGGTTCATGGGCAGTATCACAGTTCCAGGCAGCAGGTCCTAACCCTGATGACATCGGCTATATGCCCGCTCCCTTTAATGTAAATGGTAAGCAGTACGCTGAATCTGCTCCTGACTACTGCATGGGTGTAAACAAGAACAGAGATGCTGCAATCAAGGAACTTGGCAAGAAGTATATTACATGGTTCGTAGGTGAATCCGGCTTTGCTAAGCAGGAACAGTCTATTTGCGCACTTAAGGGTTCTGAACTTCCCGGTTTCCTTACTGACTTTGCTGACTGCGAATTATTTATCACTCAGGCTGCTCCCGAAGGACTTGTTGGTGTTTGGGACGCAATCAATAACGATTCCGAAGTAGGTACATGGCAGGGTGACGCTGCTAACTTCAAAATTCAGATTGCTGAGGCTGCTTTTGCAGGAGAAGACAAGTTAGCTGAAATCCTTGCAGACGCTAACAGCAAGTGGAATGCTGAAAGAGATTCCAACGAGGCGTTCCAGGCATACAAGGCTGCAAACTAAGCTTATTTGTATTGCTGAACGCTCAAACAAATTTTCTGATATTCATACGTCCTATCGGATATAAAAGATAGGGCGGTTGAATTAAATCCACCAATTTCATTTTTTCATATCTTTCTCCCTGGGCTGAATCGGAAAGCCGACAGCTTTCCGATTTGGCTATTTTTTTGAAAGGATTGTTTTTATGGCAACCGCAGCAAAGAAAAAACGCACACTTATACAGTGGCTGCAAACATACACAGGTCAGAAGTACACAACCACAATTGCTTTTCTTCTGATACCGTTGGTATTGCTTATTCTCTTTACTCTTATCCCGGCAATAAACATGGGTATTTACAGCTTTCAGGAGCGTGACCAGCTTGGCGTTAATCCGCAGTGGGTTGGTTTTGAAAATTATCAGCGTCTTTTTACAGATGACAGCTACCTGAAAACTTTTTCAAACAGTATTTATTATCTTTTCGGTTCCTTTGCGCAGCAAATTCTTGCGCTTTTTGTGGCAACCCTGCTTTGTTCAAAAATAAGATTTGCTAATGTATTTAAAGGCGTTCTCTTTTTCCCATATATGATGAACGGCGTTGCAGTATCGTTGATTTTCCGCCGCTTTTTTCAGAAGGGTGACGGCATAACAAATACCGAAGGAACACTTAACAGCATTATTGAAATGTTTGGCGGTGAGCCTGTCAGATGGCTTTCCGACGGTAATATCGTAAATTTCTGTCTTGTTTTTGCGTCAATATGGAGATATATAGGTTTTGATATTATTATGTATATCGGCGCAATTCAATCAATTTCTCCTGATATTTATGAGGCGGCTGACCTTGATGGTGCAAATTCATGGCAGCGGTTCAGATACATAATTTTCCCTAGTATCAGACCTATCGTTTCATTACAGCTTATTCTTGCAATCAAGGGTGCAGTATCGGTATTTGAAATTCCCTATATTATCACAGGCGGACGAAACGGCACAAGCACCTTCGTTATAAAAACAATAGAAACAGCATTCCAGTATCAGAAGGTAGGTCTTGCCTCAGCAATGGCGATAGTCCTTCTTGCGATAATACTTATTGTTACAGGAATACAAAAGGTTTGCTTCAAAGAAAGGAAGTGAGGACTTGAAAAAAGAAAATACAGCCGAATTTTCTCTGAAAAATTACAGCTTTAAAGAAACACCAAAATGGGTAAGAATACTTGTTCAGATTTTTAAGTATACTTTTCTTGTAGCTGCTTGTCTGTTGGTAATAATCCCGCTTTTGGTTGTACTAATCGGTGCTTTCAAGACTCACGAGGAATACATCGGAACAAATGTATTCACACTTCCTGAAGTTCCGCAGTTTGAAAACTTTAAAATTGCATTCCTCAACGGTAATGTAATGAAGGGATTGCTTAATACAGGAATTATCTTGCTTGTTTCCTGTTTCGGAACAATCATCACAGGCACAATGACCGCATTTGTACTTCAGCGTTTCAGCATGGTATTTACAAAAATGGTAAAGGCAGTATTTTTGTTCGCCTCTTTGCTCCCGAATATTTCAATGCAGGTAACTGTCTTTCAGATTGTCAGCAAATTAGGGCTTTACGACAGTATTGCTGCTCCTTGTATCCTTTACATAGGCACTGACATTATTTCAATTTATATTTTCATTCAGTTTCTTGATAATATTTCTATATCTCTTGATGAAAGTGCAATCCTTGATGGTGCCTCTTATCTGAGAGTATACTGGAGCATTATCCTTCCTATGCTACGTCCGGCAATTGCTACGGTGCTTGTAATAAAGTTTGTTGGCATCTACAACGATTTCTACACTGCAAACCTTTATATGCCCAGCAAGGACCTTGCGGTTGTATCCACTGCGTTATATCGTTTCATAGGACCTTATGGCGCACAATGGGAAATTATTTTTGCGGGTATTATTATTTGTATAATTCCCTCACTGATTATTTTCCTTGCATTACAGAAATCTATTTACAGCAACCTTGTAACAGGTTCAGTAAAGGAATAACTACACTCCTCCATTCCAAACAGAAATACCGCCGTGTAAACCACGACGGTATTTTTGTTTAGTTTAAATATCCTTGACTGAACCTTTTATTACCAGCTTACCGCTTAACACTTGCATACGTGAGGGGTGCTTTGGATTTTTTATACGTTCAAGAAGAGTAGCTACAGCAAGTTCTGCCATTTCGCCTGAATCCACATTTATTGTTGTAATAGGCGGGTCAGAAATTTCAGAAATAAGGTAGTTATCATATCCGACAATAGAAATATCATCAGGAACAGAAACAGACTTTGCTTTTAAATCACGTATAACCTTAAAAGCAGTTTCATCACAGTTGCACACAAAAGCGGTAGGCAGCTTTTCGGGGAAGTTTATTTTATCATACAGTTCATTGCTTACAGAACGGTCATCAATTATCCACTGGTCATTTATAGGGAGATTATGCTCCAGCATTGCCTTCATATATCCCATGTAACGGTCAAAAATGCTTGTTGTAGCAAGACGGGTGCCAACAAAACCTATGTTTTTATGACCTTTGGAAATAAGGTAGGTTGTCAGCTTATATCCGCCCATAAAGCCGTTTGTAACAATGCAGTCAGCGTCAATATCAGGGCTGTAATAATCCAAAAGAACGATATGTTCAGCCTCTTTTGAAAGCTGCTCTATATATTCCGCGCTGAGCTGACCTAAGGAGATAAGAGCGTTTATTTTCTTACCTGTCAGGAATTTAGGCATTGTAAGACTTTTTTCTTCTTCTGCTGTCAGATTTTCCTGAATACAGGAGATATTTTCAGATTTTAATCTTTGTACAAGACTATTATATAATGCCCAGTAGAATGAGCCGTTAGGATTTATAAATCTTTCAGGAATAAGAACGCCTATAGTTTCCGTAACAGCGGTGGATTTTACAGGGACATATCCCATATCCTGCGCAACCTCAAAAATGCGTTTGCGCAGCTCATCACTGACCCCATTTTTTCCTGCAAGTGCTTTTGAAACAGTGACCTTACTAGTGCCGCAAACATTGGCTATATCTACCAGAGTAATTTGTTTTTTTGCCATTTCCAGAGCCTTTCTGATAATAAAAATACTACTTTAATTATAAACCATTAATGCACATTTTGTCAATACAAATTAAAAGAGAAGACCCCGAAAATCAGCGACTTTCGGGGTTTTTACTATAAGTCCTTTGCAATAAAATTTTTGCTGCATTTAAAGGATAAGAAAATAACAAATGCAGTAGCCACAGGCAGTATGCCGTATAAAAGAATTCTTGCAAATGTCATGGAAATATCGTTTGTAAATATTCCGAAAAGGAAAACTACAGTGCAGATTACAAGAACAACCATGAAACAAATATAGATTGAGTTTGCAGACTTAACTCCCAGTTTAAGAGAAATGGGGAATATGGGAGTGAGATTAAGCATCTGTATTACTCCGATACATAAAGGAGCTGCAATAATCACTTCAGGTAAAATATATTCTGTTCTGAAAATTGTCACAATGTTAAAAATAAAAGCCATAAGAGTAAATCCGCCCACAAGAAAAGCAGTGGAGAGAATTTTTGATGAAACAATCTGTTCGGTCGAAACAGGCATTGTACGGCTGATTTTTGCCCAACCGCTGGATACGTCATTTGTAAGAGTGTTCAGCAGCAGGGACGTAAACGGCACTATAGTTGCAAAGTTTATAAAAACTACAAACATTGAATTTATAAGCTCTGCCTCTCCTTTAATAGAGGCAGTTTCTAACATCAGATTTGAAAAACCTATCATAAGTATTACATTCGGGTAAAGTGCAATTATGGCTCCTACAATTACCTGAATGCGGATTTCAAAT
>JAZUOE010000097.1:0-8470 GCA_045604505.1 Ruminiclostridium sp.
ATATATAGTATGATAGAATAAATCGTAAAAAAATGAAAAAAGAAAAACTGGTCGTCTTTTTGAATTGAATTGCTTACGAAGATGTGATATAATAAAATAAATAACACTAAAGGGGATGTTGTCATGAAAAAACCTGAAATGATAATTTTTGATTATGGGCATACACTTCTTTACGAGCCTGACTGGGATTCCGTCAGAGGTAATGCAGAACTTTTGAAATATGCTACAAAAAATCCAAACAACTGTACTCTTGATGATGTTATAAAAGGAGCAGAATTGATTTTCGGACAAAATATTGAAAACGTTCGTAAAATTGGATATGATATCGGCGGACAGATTGGCAACAGAGCATTGTATGAGTATCTCGGAATTGAATTTTCTCTTACCCCTTTGGAAATGGAAACGGTATTCTGGAACGGTGCATCTATGGGGGCAATTATGTCTGATGCAGATATAATGTTGGACTTTCTGAATGAAAAGGGTATCAGAACTGCTGTTATAAGCAATCTATTGTGGTCAGGAGAGGCTTTAACAGAACGATTGAATAGACTTTTGCCAAATAATCGTTTTGAGTTCGTTATGACCTCCAGTGATTACTTTATGCGAAAACCGAATCGGATTCTGTTTGATATTGCACTTCAAAAAGCGGGGCTTAGTGCAGATAAAGTCTGGTACTGCGGGGACAATCCGAAAGCTGATATTGAAGGTTCCTCTCAGGTTGGCATTTTTCCTGTTTTATATGATAACGATACAGACAAAGGGTATATAAAATCTTCAGATTATAAAACGCTGCAATGTGAGCATTTACATATTCACGAATGGCGGGAACTTATAGATATATTAGAAAGCTTAAGTTGAAAATTTAATAATAAAAATACGATTGGAGATTTAATATGAATATATCACCCTTTACAGATAATTTAGAGGCATACTTAAAAGAAGATGATGTAATTGATTTTGGAAATGAAGATATTGTTAAGCTTGCCGATTTATTATCACAGAATACGAACTCTGAAATTGAATATATCAAAGCAGCTTATGAATTTGTGCGTGATAAAATTTCTCATTCGGCGGATATAAACGAAGATATTATCACTTGTTCTGCCTCTGAGGTTTTAAAAGCGGGGCATGGGATTTGTTTTGCCAAAGCTCATCTGTTAGCGGCACTGCTGCGTTGTAAAGGTATTCCCACAGGTTTTTGCTATCAGAAACTTATTTTAGATGATGAAATTGCACCTGTACTGATATATCACGGATTTAATGGCGTATATCTCAAGGGTTACAGTAAGTGGATACGCCTTGATGCACGCGGAAACAAGGAGGGCGTGAATGCACAGTTCTCGGTTGATGAGGAACAGCTTGCGTTTCCTGTTCGGTCTGAAAAAGGTGAGGAGGATGGTTTTGTAATTTATTCTGACCCTGATGTGAAGATTTTAGAAAAACTCAGAAATAATAAGACAAGAACAGAACTCTGGGATGACCTGCCGACGGAACTTGCGTATAATATGAGATAGTGTAAGCCGTACTTGTTAAATAGGAGTACGGCTTTAATTTATGCAGTAAGTTTTAGTTTAAATTAGCTAATAATATTTTCCAATTGTCAGTGATTATATGTTGCTATCTGACAAAATTCGTGATATAATAAAAGATGAGTTATTATACATATTTCAGTCTGGAGGCTTATCTGGTGGGAAATCCGCTTCTTTGGGGCATATATCAGGCTGGATAGAGTTTACTTCACTGGTACGTCAAGGTTGAGGGAACTCAATCGAGAACTGGAAAGGAGGAATGATCTGTGTGGTGCAAAGACTGTGAAAGAGAAACGATGCAAGAAAAATGTGAAATATGCGGAAGTGAGACAGAAACAGATATTCCTGCAAAAATATACAGATGCCCGAACTGTAATATCCCTATCATCAGAATGGCAAACGATATAGACCGTAATATTTGTCCTCGTTGCAACGGCGAAGCTATATATATGTCCTCTGATTTGCGACCAGTATTCCCGGAAGAACGTTTGCTTGTGGAAATTCTATTAGACAAGCCGCTTGCTTTTCTTAATTCTTCTGTTTGGGCAAACGATAACAGATATTATGTAGATGATAAGATAATAACCATCACTTCAAAATATTATAAAAAATATACTCCAGATTATATTCGTCAGAAGCTTGAGGAATATAAAGAACGAAACACTTATGAAGCGTTTAATGAAGTAATATCAAAGTTTATCGAAGCAAACAGAATACGTTTGAACTATATAATTGATGAGGCACACACTTTCATTCAAGAAGAAGCAAGCAAATATCCAAGGGAAAATATTGTACTTTCTTTCTCTGGCGGTAAGGATTCAACTGCAACCGCAGACTTAGCTGTTAAGGCTTTGAGCGATCCTAGCCTTGTACATATTTTCGGAAATACTACTCTGGAATTCCCTCTAACGATAGAATATGCACAGCGTTTTAGAAAAAACAATCCCATGGCTATTTTTAGAATAGCTCAAAATAAAGAACAGGATTTTTATAACGTATGTGAAGACATAGGTCCACCAGCTCGAATGATGCGCTGGTGTTGTTCGATGTTTAAAACAGGACCCATTACAAGAATTCTCAATCGTTATTATCGTGATATAAACATATTGACTTTCTACGGAATACGCAAATGCGAATCTGTAAGCAGAAGTAAATATAATCGCGTTGAAGATAATGCGGAATCCGTTAAAATCCAAAAACAAAAAGTTGCTTCTCCTATCTTTTTATGGCAAGACCTTGATATATGGCTTTATATTTTAGGCGAAAATGCGGATTTTAATGACGCATATCGCCTTGGTTACGACAGGGTAGGATGTTGGTGCTGCCCTAACAACAATGAAAGAGCACAGTTCTTGTCTTCTTTATATATGCCAGAGCAATATAAAAAATGGCGAGACTTCTTGATTGATTTTGCAAAGAAAATCGGAAAGCCCGATGCTGAAGTATATGTTGATACAGGAAAGTGGAAAGCTCGTCAGGGTGGCAACGGTGTAAAGGCAGCACAAGATGTAAAAATCAGATATACAAACTGCACTGCGGAAGATAATGCTAAGATTTATAGGCTTAATCGCCCTGTTGACGATGAGTTTTTAAATCTTTTCACCCCGTTTGGTAAGGTTTCAAAAGAACTTGGCAGAAAACTTATAAACGAAACGCTGGTTATCGATATGAAGACAAATGTGCCTATTATATCAATTCAGCCATTCAAACAGGATGATTATGAGTATTCTGTAAAGATTAAAACTATGAATGTGAGTAAGCATGATGATTTGCAGCGAATGGCAGGATACCAGATACGTAAATTCAATGCTTGCAGAAAGTGTTTGAAATGTGAGTCGTTATGCCGCTTTGGTGCGATTTCAATCACTGGTGATACATATAGTATTGATGAAAATAAATGTAAACGATGCAAAATGTGTGTTACCGCAAAATATCTTGATGGTGGTTGCCTGATGGATAAATATTTAAAAACTAAGGAACAAGGTTGATATATATGAAATTCAGAGGCCATGAAACGTTTTTCATCCGTAAAGGGTGGCTATATAAAGGAATGAGCAATGTTGTACAAGAACCAGGGGTCTTTCAAGGGGCAGCAGGAAATCCTATGGACGTTCTCGGTATAGGTGCAAATATGGTTAAAGCCCTTCGCTATTGGCTTACCACTACTCAGCTGACGTCAGAGCCTAGAGTAGGTAGGAGGAATCAGGCTCTTACCGAACTTGGTGAAATTATTTTTGAGAATGACGCTTATATGGAAGAAATCGGTTCAATATGGCTTGTTCACTATATGTTGGCTACGAATGAAGAAGATGCTACCTCGTGGTATATTTTCTTTAACGAGTTTAATAAAACGGAGTTTACAGTTGAAGATTTCCACAATGCTTTGATTAAGTATGTTCGTATGGAAGATGAAACCGTTCCTTCTGAAAGAGCAATTGAAGATGATTTCACTTGCCTCATGAACACTTATGTGCCAAGAGCAAGACTGAATCCTGCAAAAGTACATCCTGAAAGCAACATAGACTGTCCGCTTGGTGAATTAGGTCTCGTAGATGTAATTGACAAAAGAAATGGTATATATAAGAAATCTGTGCCAAAGCTTGATATGATTCCACAACTGATATTATTATCAGCAATAATCAATAGTGCTAATGGTGAAAAGGAAATACGCATTTCTTCATTACAGAATGACAAACTTCAAATTGGAAAGATATTCAATTTGGATTCCATTACATTGATTAACGCTCTTTATCGCCTTGAAACAACAGGATTGATAAAAGTAATCCGTACAGCGGGTCTAGACATTATTCGTATTGAAACAGATATGAGCTTCTTAGATTGCGTAAGAGCGTACTACGATGAATTAAATCAATAATCCCAGTTAGGAGGGTTCATTTATGTTGAATGAACTTATAGAATTATCAAGCGGATTTCAATCATCCGTGAATATATCTTACGATTTGAAGAATGATGAAAAAATTCAGAGTTTCATTCCTACAACATCATCTCTTGAATTGATTTCAAATATTCTTATGAGCGTACGTCCTGAATCAACTCAGCGTGCTAAAATTCTTACAGGTGCATATGGGCGAGGAAAGTCTCACATTATCCTTGTGGCACTTTCTATGCTTTACAGAGGTGGAAAAAAGAAAATTTTCACCAATCTTTTGAATAGAATGAAAGCTTATGATGAGGATTTATTCAAAATTGCAAATAATCATCTTCAGAGTAAGACAAAGCTTCTTCCAGTTATTATCGGTGGAAGTAGTTCAAGTCTTACACAGGCTTTTATGAATGCGTTACAGCAGGCATTAAGTAGTAACAATTTAGAGGATATTATGCCTGATACCCACTTTCAAGCTGCTGAAAACACAATATTAAAATGGAAAGAAAGTTATCCTGATACATATAAAGCCTTTACAGGAAGAATTTCATCAAAAATAGACGTTTTTCTTAATGAACTGAAATCACATGACGCCAAAGCCTATCGTGAATTTATATCGGTATATCCTGATTTGACTGCTGGCAGTACTTTTAATCCCTTCGTAGGATTTGATGTGGCTGAAATTTATGAACAAGTAAGTATTGCTCTTAAAGACAAAGGTTTTGATGGCCTATTTGTTGTGTATGATGAATTCGGAAAGTACCTTGAAAGCAGTATATCTACAGCAACCGAAAGCGATACAAAGCTATTGCAAGATTTTGCTGAAAAATGTAATCGTTCCGGTAAACATCAAATGCATATAATGCTTATTTGTCATAAGGATATCTCTAACTATATCGATATGAATTTGCCACAGGATAAGGTTGACGGTTGGAGAGGTATTTCAGGCCGTTTTGAGCATATAAACCTTCATAATAACTATAGCCAGATGTACGAAATTATATCTGCGGTTATTGAGAAAAAAACTGATTTATGGGATGAATTTTGTGTGCAGTACAACTCAACATTCGATAATCTCGGAAAGAGGTACTCAGATAATAAACTTATTCATTCTGATAAGGATATAGCTAAGAAAACAGTTATATCGTGTTATCCTTTGCACCCCTCAACAACGTATATTCTTCCAAGATTATCGGAAAAGGTAGCACAGAACGAGCGTACTCTGTTTACGTTCTTGTCTGCAAATCATAAAAACACACTTGTAGAATTTGTTGAAAAGTGCGATAAGGATTTCGCTCTTGTAACCCCTGATTATTTATATGATTACTTTGAAACTCAGTTCCGTAAAGAACTTAATTCTACGGAGATTTACAAAACATATCAGCTTGCATCCAATGTGCTTAAAAAGGTGAAAAGAGGCTCTTTACAGTCTAAAATCATAAAAACCATTGCACTTGTTTATATAATTGAGCAGTTTGAAAAATTACCGCCTACTGTTGATAACATCGTTGATATTTTCATTGATACAGTTGATGACCCAAAGGTGATAACAGAAGCGCTCACCGACTTGGTTGATAATGCCTGCATTATTTATTTGAAACGCAGCAATAATTATCTCAAATTAAAAAAGTCAAGCGGTGTTGATGTTAAGGAGCAAATAAAAAATAAGATTGAAAAACTGCATCTTACAACAACCACAAAAGAAATATTGAACAAGTTAGCCCTTGAAAGTTATTTATATCCTGTTAAGTATAATGACAAGCATTGCATTACCAGATATTTCGAATTTAAGTTTGCAGATTGTAATGAAATTAAAAATGGATTATACGAAACAACTGACCCTGATGCTAATGGAATAGTACAGGCTGTGTTTTTTGAGACACCGATTGAATATGCTGAATTCGATGTTAATAGCATTAAAACTGTAAGCAACCGTATTGTAACTATAGTTCCTAAAAATTTTGTGGATATAACGTCTTTTGCATACGAATATGAGGCTGTTAAGCAATTAAAAGAAGAATGCAAAGAGGATGAACTTCTTTCAGATGAATATGATGTTTATCTTGAAGATTTGGATATCATTGTGCACAACTTTATTAACAGCTTTACTCATCCTGAACTCGATGAGGTTGAGTATTATCATATGGGTAATAAGAAAAATCTGTATCGCAAGGCACAATTATCAGCTTTACTGTCTGAAATATGTGAGCTGACTTATCCTCATACTCCCATAATTAACAACGAATCCATCAATAAAAACATACTTCCGACTGTTGCTGTAAACAGCAGAACTAAACTGACAACAGCTCTTCTTGAAAATGATACAGTAGAAGAAAATCTCGGTTTAACTGGTACAGGGCAAGATGTTTCTATTATGCGAAGCACCTTGATACAGACAGGTATATTTACAGAAATGGATGGAGTATATTCTCTTAACCTCTCTCCTGACGACGAAAGAATTAAGAATGTACTAAATATTATTATGGCGTTTTTCCGTCAGACGTCTGTAAACGGAGAGGCATCGTTCGGTGAATTATACCACACATTAACTTCGCCTGAATGCGGAATAGGATTAAAGCGTGGTGTTATTCCGATTTATATTGCTGTTGTTTTGAATTCAGTAAAAAAGGATATTGTTATTCGTTACAAAGATGAGGAGATCAAAATCAATTCTGACCTTCTCAACAGCATAAATGAAAAGCCTACTGAATACTCAGCGGTAATGGAAGATTGGGACGAGGACAAGAGTGTTTACTTACAGAGCCTCGAAACAACATTTTCTGAGTTTATTGTTGAGCGTGAAAAGAGCTACAACAGCTTTACTTATATCGCCTATGCTATGAATCGTTGGTATATGTCGCTTCCGAAATGCGCTAAAGAAATGACTGTATATTATGACACAAACAAAAAACTCCCTAAGGAATACGCAAAGTACATCAACACATTGAAGCAACCTACGAATAATACGAGAGAATTTTTAATTGTTCAGTTGCCTAAGATTTTCAAGCAAGATAACGCTACACTTGCCATAGCAGATAGCATTAAATCAGCAAAAACGGCTTTTGAATCTGGAAAAGCAAGACTTACAAAGAAAGCAATCGAAGAAACCAAGCGTATTTTTGCTAGTGCTTCATCTGCAAGTTTAACTTCGTCGTTAAAGGATTGGTATGATACGCTGAATCCTGAAACCTTGCGGTATCAGTTCCCTAATAATGAAAATACTATCATTTCACTTATAGCTTCTGTAACAAATGATGAAACGACATTTATCAGTCGTTTGGCAAAGGCAGTTGTAGGTTTGCGTCTTGATGATTGGAATTCCTCAAGTGTTGAAAAATTCTCTACATCGCTTTCTGAATTCAAAAAAGCTGTAGATGGTTATAATAGCGAAAACCACGACAATGATAGTAAAAACAAGAGCACTTGCACATTTACTTTTATTAATGATAGCGGAGAAGAAACTACTCGTATCATTGAAAAAACAGAATACAGCGGTCGTGCAAAACTGCTTTACAACGATATTTCCTCTGCTATTGAGGAAATGGGACAGTCAATCAGCGAACAGGAAAAGCGTCAGATACTGATTGAAATTTTGGAAGGATTGTGTAAATGAGGTGAGGTTATGAGTCAAGAAGTTGATATGTGTGAAGAAATACAGACGCATAGGCTTACGTTTGTATTGAATCCTGACAATATTTGGAATAACTATAATAGTGATTGTAGAAGAATTACTGAGACTGATGAGTGGAAAGAAGTTAAATTCTTAAACGACGATGCCTCTAGTTTGAATTCTGATATTGAAAGTGTTCCGAATAATTGTGGTGGAATATATCTATTTATTCTTAAAGGGCAAATTGTTCCCACATCACATGTATATATTTTATATGTAGGTCGTGTGAAACATACAAGTAATCAAAATTTAAGAAAAAGATTCAGAGAATACTTTAAAGACGACCGTCCTAAAATCAAGAAAATGCGCACTACATGGGGAAAAGATTTGTATATTAAATATTTACCGTTAAACGACAACACCATTATCACTAGTCTTGAAGAAGAG